>JAZNUW010000109.1:0-10079 GCA_045592465.1 Acutalibacteraceae bacterium
CTTGATAAGGAAAAGGGTGAGGAAAGAGAAGAAAACATTTATGAGCTTATCTCCAACCTTAAAACCTATGAGCAGGAAAACGAAGAGGGCAATCTTTCAGGCTTCCTTGAGGAAGTTGCCCTTATGACAGACATCGATAACTATAACTCACAGACTGATGCTGTTGTGCTGATGACTATTCATTCAGCCAAGGGTCTTGAATTCCCCGTTGTTTTTCTTCCCGGAATGGAAGAGGGCATCTTCCCGGGAATACAGAGTATGTATAACCCTGACGACATTGAAGAAGAAAGACGTCTTGCTTATGTCGGCATAACAAGAGCAAAGAGAAATCTTTATATTTCCCATGCAAATCTGCGTATGCTTTTTGGCTCAACCTCAAGAAATCTGCCTTCAAGATTTCTTGTTGAGGTGCCCGAGGCACTTATTGAGCGCACGGGCAGACGCGATGCCTCACAGATGCAGGGCTATTCATCTCAGTCACAGGCAGACAGAGATTTCGAACGTTCACAGGGTTATTCGCGCTATATGGGCACAGGCTATCTTTCAAAAATCAAGCAGCAGTCACAGCCTGCAAAAACACAGGCACCGAAGGTCAGCTTCAGTGTGGGCGACACTGTTGTGCATAAGGTTTTCGGCGAGGGTGTTATTCTTTCGGCAAAGCCCATGGGCAACGACTCAATGCTTGAAATAGCCTTCCAGAAAGCAGGCACAAAAAAGCTTATGGCAAATTATGCCAAGCTCGAAAAGAAATAAAGGAGAAGATTATCATGAAAAACACATTCAGAAAGGCGATTTCCCTTGTTCTGACATTTTTGCTCGTTTTCAGTACCGTTTCAATTGTGTCGGCAAAGGAAAATGTTACACCCGTAATTGTTGTCAGCGGTATGAATTCATTTCCTCTCACAGATAAAGACGGCAACACCGTTTATCCTCCTTCAGGTGATAAGATAACAAAGCTTATTACCGACAACATCAAGCCTCTTCTGGGCTTTCTTGTCAGCGGTGACTGGCAGAAGCTTGGCGACGAGATAATCTATGATGTTTATGAAGACCTTTTCAACGAGATTATCTGCGATGAAAACGGCAATTCAGTGAGCGAAATAACAACCTCACTCTTCCCGAAGAGTGTTGACAATTATCCTGACATATTTGCAGGCGGTGAAGAAACCGAAGACGAAATCGGTATTGTCAAGGGTCTTATTGATGATATCGGCGGTGAGAATGTTTATTTCTTCAACTATGACTGGCGCCTTGACCCTATGAAGCACGCCGATGACCTCAATGTATATATCGAAAATGTCAAAAAAGAAAAGGGCAGCGATAAGGTCACACTCATTCCCTGCAGCATGGGCGGCACCGTAACAAACTCATATCTTTACAAATACGGCAGCAGCAGTGTTAATAAGGTTGTTTATGCTATGACGGCCATTCAGGGCCTTGATGCAGTGGGAGAGGTCTTCCACAGAAATATTGACGTTGATGTTGATGTGCTTATGGCATACCTTTTCTCAATGCAGAGAGATGACCTTGCTATGCAGATTCTTATGTCGGCAATTGCAAGCTTCACTGAGATAACTCCGGCAATCACAAAGTGGCTGGATAAATTCATTGACGAATCCCTCGAAGAACTCAATGACAGAGTTTATGATGAGCTGATGTGCATTTCCTTCGGTACTCTGCCGGGCTTCTGGTCATTGGTGCCTGACAGCTATTATGACGATGCAAAGGAAATTTTCTTTGCAGGCAAGATAAACAAAACCTTCGAAAAGGTTATTGACAACTATCATTACAATGTTCAGGCAAGAGCAGACGAAATAATGCAGTCAGCTATTGATAACGGCACCGAGGTTTATGTGCTCGCATCTTACGGCTATGTGGGCGGCCCTTACACAGGCAAGGCAATGAATCAGTCCGACTGTCTTATTGAAACTGCAAATCAGAGCGGCTGGGCAACTACTGCACTTTACGGTGAAAGCTTCGGAAAAGACTATACCGCTAAAGGAACTGTATGCGGCAACAAGGGTCATAATCACGTTTCAACTGACGGAATAATAGATGCTTCGACCTGCTATTTCCCTGAAAACACCTGGTTTATCAAATATAACAAGCATGTGGGCATTCCTCATAACACTGACTGTCAGAAACTTATGACATATCTCGTAACAAGTGAGGAATATGTAAATATTTATTCAAACGAAAGCTTCCCGCAGTTTATGTCCTATAATAAAAACACAGGCAAGCTCACAAGCCTTACAGGTGAGATTATCAATCCTGATATCACAAGCGGTAAGGGCGGCTTCTTTATCAGACTTGTTGAAATAATCAGAAATCTCATTGTGAGCATAAAACTCAGCTTTAATCTGTAATATTTGCGGAGGAAACCTATGATTCTTTATAATGTTAAAAATTACGGCGCTGTTGCTGACGGCATAACAGATGACGGCGATGCAATACAAAGGGCAATTGATGACTGTGCCTCAAATGGCGGCGGCAGGGTACTGCTTGAAAGCGGCAGCTATTACAGCCACTCAGTTGCACTTAAAGAAAATGTTGAGCTGCATCTTCAGAAGGGCGCGCTTCTCAAGGCAAGCAGTGATATTGATTCATATATCAGACCCTGCGAAACCATAAATGACCCGAGAACTGCTCTTGTGGGCAACCCTGTAACAGGCAAGCCTTCCTTTGCATTTATTTACGGCTACGGTGCTCACGGTGCAGTTATCAGCGGTGAGGGCACAATTGATGCCAACTGCTATGCCTTTGTTGAAAGAAAAAGCCAGTATTACGTAACGGGTAATTTCTATCCAAGACCCACAGTTATTTATATCGAAAATTCAAATCACATCACCGTTAAGGATGTCACAATCAAGGATGCTCCCTTCTGGACTCTTCATCCTGCAGGCTGTGACGATGTGCTTATTTCAAATATAAGAATTCTTAACCCTATTGATGTTGCAAACAGTGACGGTATTGACCCTGACCACTGCTCAAATGTCAGAATTATGGGCTGCCACGTTGTTTGCGCTGATGACTGTATCTGTCTTAAGGCTTCAAAGGGCAACAGTGAATACGGCCCCACAGAAAATATCGTTATCAGCGGCTGCACTCTTACCTCAACCTCTGCTGCAATAAAAATCGGCACCGAGGGTGTGGGTGACTTCAGAAATGTTATAGTTTCCGACTGCATAATTTCAAAGTCAAACAGAGGCATCTCAATTCAGATAAGAGACGGCGGCAACGTTGAAAATGTTACCTTCAACAATATCATCATCGAAACAAGACGCTTCTGTCCCGATTGGTGGGGCAGTGCAGAGCCTATTGCCGTCACAGCCTTCAGACGCGATGAAAACACCGTCTGCGGTCACGTTAAGAATATCCGCTTCAGCAATATTACCTGCAAGGGTGAAAACGGTGTGCTTATTCACGGCACAAGAGATAACCCCATTGAAGATGTGCATTTTGAAAATGTGCAGGTTACTCTTGACAAAACCTCAAAGTGGGACTGCGGTCTTTATGACCTTCGCCCTGCTATTGATTACGGTCTGACAGACAGCAAAAATTCCTGCTTCCACATTAAAAATGCCGTCAACGTCACTATCGAAAAAACGACGGCAGGGTACAAAAACATATGCAAGGATTATGCCTGGGGTCTTTATGCCGAAAACGTGAAGGGTCTGGATATGATCCGCTTTAAGTGTGAGAGCGCTTCAGAGGCATATGAAAGCATAAAAATAATTTAAGAAAAACCTGAAAAAGTCTTTACACTTAAGGTTATATTTAGTAAAATGGTGTAAAAGGAATATACGGAGGAAATTTACTATGGCAGTTAAATATAAAAGAATACTCCTTAAAATCAGCGGCGAGGTTCTGGCCGGTGAAGAGGGCAAGGGCATCAACTTTGATGTTGCAAACGAAATCTGCGGCGTTATCAAGCAGTGTGTTGACCTTGGTACTCAGGTAGGTCTTGTTGTTGGCGGAGGCAACTTCTGGCGCGGCAGATCTTCAGGCAAAATGGACAGAAGCAGAGCCGACCAGATGGGTATGCTTGCTACCTGTATAAATGCACTTGCACTTTGCGATACACTCGAGCAGCTCGGTGTCAAAGCAAGTGTGCTTTCAGCTTTTTCAATGCCTCAGGTTGCAGAAACCTTCTCAAAGAGAGCAGCAGTTGAGCATCTTGAAAAGGGCGAGGTTGTTATTTTCGGTTGCGGAACAGGTCTTCCCTTCTTCTCAACTGACACAACAGCAGCTCTCAGAGCAGCTGAAATTGAAGCAGAGGTTATCTTCAAGGCAACAAATGTTGACGGCGTTTATGATAAGGATCCCAATAAGTTCAGCGATGCAGTGAAATATGATGAGCTTTCACACTCAGAGGTTCTTGCAAAGGGCCTTAAGGTTATGGATTCAACTGCAGCTTCACTCTGCAGAGATAACGACATCAATATTCTTGTCTTTAATCTCAACGATCCTCAGAATATCGTCAGAGCACTTCAGGGCGAGAAGATCGGCACAACAGTAAAATAATGCTGCGGCATTGTAAATAAAGAAAACATTAACTTAAAATAAGAGAGGAATTTATTATGAAAACAGTATTTGAAACCGCAAAAACAAAGATGGGCAAAACTATACATGCTCTTGAGTCAGAATACGGCGCAATCCGCGCAGGCAGAGCTAACCCTCAGATTCTTGACAAGCTCACAGTTGACTATTACGGCACACCCACACCCGTAAATCAGCTTGGTTCAATCTCAGTTGCAGAGGCAAGAATTCTTGTTGTTCAGCCCTGGGATAAGTCAGTGCTCAAGGCTATTGAAAAGGCAATCCAGACATCAGATATCGGCATCAATCCTCAGAATGACGGCTCAGTCATCAGACTTACATTCCCGCCTCTGACAGAAGACAGACGTAAGGAACTTGCCAAGGAAATTCAGAAAATCGGTGAAAACTCAAAGGTAGCTATCCGTTCAATCCGCCGTGACTGCCTTGAAAAGCTCAAGGCTATGAAGAAGGCTTCAGAAATCACAGAGGATGACCTTAAGGACGGCGAAAAGGAAATCCAGAAAATCACAGACAACTTCATCAAGGATGTTGATGACCTTGCTGCAGCAAAATCAAAGGAAATTATGGAAATCTGATCGTAAAGGCAGTGGCTATCTTTTCGGGTAGCCACTGTATAATCATTTTTTAGGGTAGGTTAAAATATGGCAGTGAGCAAAGAAAATTTACCTGAGCACGTGGCCATCATTATGGACGGCAACGGCAGATGGGCAAAAGGACGAGGCCTCAAGCGCACCGAGGGACATAAGGTCGGCGCAGAGGTTTTCAGAAATATTGCTAAATATTGCAGTGACCTTGGCATAAAGCATGTGACCTTCTATGCCTTCTCAACAGAAAACTGGAAGCGCTCAAAAACAGAAGTGACTGCAATAATGAATCTCTTCCGCAAGTACCTTGACGAAATGCAAAGACGCGCCGAGGAAAACGAAGAGGCAGGCTATAATATCCGCTTCATAGGCTCCAGAGAAGGTATGCCAAAGGATATTGTCAAGCTTATGAACACAGTTGAAGAGCGCTCAAAGGATAAAAGCAACACCTATGTCAACCTTGCTGTTAATTACGGCGGCAGAGCTGAGATAGTTGAGAGTGTGAAATCAATTGCCGAAAGAGTCAAAAACGGCACACTTAAAATAGAAGATATCACCGAGGATACAGTGTCTGCAGGCATTTACACTGCAGGTCAGCCTGACCCGGATTTAATTATAAGACCCAGCGGAGAGTTCAGACTTTCCAACTTCCTTTTATGGCAGTCGGCATATGCTGAGATTTATGTTGATGATGTGCTGTGGCCCGATTATAAGCCTGAGGATCTTGACAGAGCCCTTGAGGCATACGCAAAAAGAAACAGACGTTTCGGCGGAGTATGAGATAATTGTGAATTAGGAATTATGAATTGCGGGCAAGCAAAAACGAAGGATAAAATCTGATGCCGCAAGGACAACGCGTTTTTGATTCTTTTTTCGCGGCAGGAAAAAGAATGCCTGCCCGGCGAGGGCGAAGAAAATTATGAATTATGAATTGCGGGCAAGCAAAAACGAAGGATAAAATCTGATGCCGCAAGGATATCAGATCGGAAACAACTAAAGAATAAATAACAAACAGGTGAGTTTTATGAGTGAAACCAAAACTAAAAAGAAACTTTTCAAAGGGGAAAGAACGGCTTCGACTATTGTAATATGCATTTGTCTTGTAGCTTTTCTTCTTCTTGTAATTTTTGATATTACCCCTATTATTACGGTGGTACTGTCACTTCTTGCCGCAACGGCAACATTTGAGATAACAAGAGCAGTGGGCACAAAAAACAAAATACTTTATGCTCTGGCTTGCGGTGTGAGCTTATTTACAGTGCTGGCTGAAGGCTTTTCAGTTCCTCTGCCTTACGGACCCGTGCTTCTTTGCATTTATGCTCTTGTGCTTATGTGTCTTATGGTGGCACGCAATAAGGAAATTCAGTTCACACACTGTGCAGCTGCATTTTTCTCTTCAATAGCTCTTCCTTTCGCATTTTTATGCTTCCTCAGACTTAACAATATTGCCGATTGGTTCAGTGGCTACACACACCACGAGGGCGTTTATTTCGTAGGTCTCGGCTTTGCCTGCTCATGGTTCACAGATACCTTCGCATATCTTGTTGGCAGAAAGTTTGGCAAGCATAAGATGGCACCTGTAATCAGCCCCAAAAAGTCAATTGAAGGCGCAGTGGGCGGTGTTGTTCTCACAGCAGTGATGAATGTGCTTATTCTTTATTTCTTCGTAATCGGCTGCAGAAACATCTATAATTACAGCTTCCTCGGCGAGAGTAATATGAAGTTCCTTTATATTATTCCCATTTCAATGATAGGCTCATTTGTCAGCATGATGGGTGACCTTGCCGCAAGCGTTATCAAGAGAAACTTCGGCATAAAGGATTACAGTCAGCTTATGCCCGGTCACGGTGGAATAATGGACAGATTTGACAGCTGCGTTTTTGTACTGCCCACACTCTTCTGCATACTTAAGCTTATTGCTGAATACACAGTTTAAAGGTGATATTATGGCACAGAAACTTTCAATTTTAGGCTCGACGGGCTCAATAGGTACCCAGAGCCTTGATGTTGCCGAAAAGCGAGGCTATGAAATTGTGGCCCTCACTGCCGGCAGTAATGATAAGCTCCTTGAAGAGCAGATAAGAAAATGGAAGCCACGGTACGCAGCACTTGCAGATGAAAAAGCTGCAGCAAGGCTAAAAATTGCCGTTGCCGACACAAACACAAAGGTACTTTCAGGCCTTGAGGGTGTTTGTGAATGTGCAGCTGCCGATGAGGCTGATACGGTGCTTAATTCCGTTGTTGGCATAGCAGGTCTTGTGCCCACACTCACAGCCATTGAAAACGGCAAAACCATAGCCCTTGCCAACAAAGAAACTCTTGTGGCAGGCGGTCAGCTTGTTATGAGCAGGGCAAAGGAAAAGGGCGTTAAGATATTGCCCGTTGACAGCGAGCACAGTGCCATTTTTCAGTGCCTTGAGGGTATGAATAAAAAAGACGAGCTAAAGTCAATTATATTAACGGCATCAGGCGGTCCTTTCTTCGGCAAGACAAAAGAAGAACTCAAAGATGTTACTGTGGCGCAGGCTCTTAAGCACCCCAACTGGGAAATGGGTGCAAAGATAACCGTTGACAGTGCCACAATGATGAATAAGGGTCTCGAGCTTATTGAAGCAGTGTGGCTCTTTGATATAGCTCCCGATAAAATTGATATAGTGGTGCACAGAGAGAGCATTATTCATTCACTTATTGAATATAATGATAACTCTGTTATAGCACAGCTGGGTGTACCCGATATGAGAATTCCTATACAGTACGCCCTGACATATCCCGAAAGATTTGAATCTCCCGTTAGAAAGCTCAATCTCTGGGAATATCAGAATCTCACCTTCTATAAGCCCGACTATGACACCTTCAGATGCATAAATATCTGTCGTGATGCCATAGCAAGGGGCGGTCTTTATCCCTGTGTTGCCAACGGTGCAAACGAAATGGCAAACTACCTTTTCCGTCAGGGAAAAATCGGCTTCCTGGAGATAGCCGAAAAGGTTGAAAAGGCTGTTGAGTCAGCGAGTGAGTGTGATGCTTACTCTCTTGAGGATGTGCTCGAGGCTGACCGACAGGCAAGGCTTTTTGTTGAAAACTCTTTAAAATAAGAACTTATACATTTAGGTGAAACTATGGATTTAAACTTACTCTTTTCTTTTGCAGACGTAAAAGGCAAAATTATCCCCATTTTAATTGCAGTGCTGTTTTTCGGTGTGATTATTCTCATACACGAATTCGGTCATTTTATCTTTGCCAAAATTTTTGGCGTCAAGGTCAACGAATTCGCAATAGGTATGGGTCCCACACTGCTTAAGAAGCAGGGCAAGGAAACTAAATATGCACTCAGGCTCTTCCCTATAGGCGGTTTTGTGTCAATGGAGGGTGAAGAGGAGGAGAGCTCCGACGGCAGAGCCTTCTGCAACCAGAAGGTATGGAAAAGAATGATAATTATTGCTGCAGGCGCCACCTTCAACCTTATTCTCGGACTTATTGTCTGCTTCTGCCTTGTCTGCAGTGAAGACCTTGCCGGTACAACAAGCATATTGCAGTTTTATGAGGGTGCTGTCAGCAATCAGGAAGGCGGACTTATGGCAAATGACCGCATTATAGAAATAGACGGAAAACACGTTTTTTCTGACTATGATGTCAGCTTTCTTATGCAGAGAAACAGCAGCGGTGTTTATGAATTCGTGGTTGAACGCGAGGGAGAGAAGATAACACTTCCCCAGGTGCATTTTGCAAAAAGAACAAGCGGCAACTTCTCTTACAATCCTGATTGTACCGTCAGTAACATCAGCGCCAAAATGAAGGACTTCGGCCTTAAAGACGGAGATAAGATTATATCCGTCAACGGTGAAAGGGTTGCCACAGGGGAAGAGCTTATTGCGGCAATAGGCAAAGACAGCGATTATACCTTTGATTTCACAATTGAACGTGAGGGTGAAGAAATCAGCCTCAGTGATGTGGAAATGATGACGGTAACAGTCTTTGACTTTGTTATTCTCGGTGAAGACAAGAATGTTTTTAATGTAACAAAGAATGCCTTCGGATATGCTCTGTCAATGGGCAGAATGGTTTATCTCAGCCTCTTTGACTTAATAAGCGGTCAATACGGCATGAATGATCTTGCAGGCCCCATAGGCACTATTTCTGTTATAACGGATATAGCCGAAGAAAGCATTGCAACTGTTGACTGGTCACAGCTGTTTATGATTATGGCAATGATTACAATCAATATCGGTCTTTTCAATCTTCTTCCCGTGCCTGCTCTTGACGGCGGACATCTCTTCTTTATGTGCTTTGAGCTTATATTCAGAAAGAAGATTCCGCAGAAATATGAAAGCTACATCCACGCCGCAGGTCTTGTTATTCTCTTTGCTTTTATGGCGCTCATATCTGCGAGCGATATATGGAAGCTCATTTCAGGCAGAGGATTTTATTAAAAGCAACAACGCGTTTTTGATTCTTTTTCTGCGGCAGGAAAAAGAATGCCTGCCCGGCGAGGGCGAGGAGAAAGTGGTAACTAAGATTTGCAATGATATTGCTTAGTAAGAAATATAAGGCGTATTCACAATTTGTTCACACTTTCTACTGTTACCGGTAACAATTCAGTTACATGTCAGTTACACTGTAAAAACCCAGTGTTTATAAGGGTTCAGAGGTGTTTGTTACAATGTAAACAACATTTTAATTATAACTCTTTTTATATCCATTTATAATTTTATATTTATATAAAACTTGGTTGCTTGGTTTACATCGGTAACACTGCAAAACAGTGATTCAATTAAATGAAACGGCTTTGCCGTTAAATGGAGCTTTGCTTCATGAATTGCACTTCATGCGTTAAATTATGTTTAGGATGATGAAATATGATAAACAGACGAAATTCCAAAAAAGTCAAGGTCGGCAACATATATATCGGCGGTGACAGCAGAATAACAGTTCAGT
>JAZNUW010000110.1:0-56722 GCA_045592465.1 Acutalibacteraceae bacterium
AAGGTGCTATTACTGCCTGTACCGCCAAGAAGAGGAACACGTCCGTTAATCTTCTCTTTGGCAAAGGAAAACAGCTTTAAACGCTCCTGCACACTCAGTGTTGAGCCTTCGCCTGTTGTTCCGCAAACAATAATAGCATCCGTACCGTTTGTGATTTGAAATTCTATAAGCTTTGCAAATCCCTCAAAATCGATTTGTCCTTCCTTGTCAAAAGGTGTAACAATTGCAACACCGCTGCCAACGAAGAGGGGATTCATTAAAAGCCTCCTTAGTCCATATAGCCCTCAGCTGCAAGAAGCTCTGCAAGAAGAACTGCACCGCCTGCTGCACCTCTGAGAGTGTTGTGTGAAAGACATACAAACTTGTAGTCATACTGTGAATCTTCACGAAGTCTGCCGATTGAAACAGCCATACCGTTTTCAAGAGTACGGTTAAGCTTGGTCTGAGGCATATTGTCTTCTGTGAAATAGTGAAGGAACTTTTTGGGAGCTGAGGGAAGATCTAATTCCTGAGCTCTGCCTGAATAGTTTTCCCAGACCTTGATGATTTCTTCCTTTGAAGGCTTCTTGCCGTCTTCAAAGCGCATAAACACTGCACCCATATGACCGTCTGAAACGGGAACTCTGATGCACTGAGCTGTGAAAGCGGGAGATGTTGCATTCTTGATTACGCCATCTTCAACAGTACCCCAAAGCTTTAAGGGCTCCTGTTCGCTCTTTTCTTCTTCGCCACCGATGAAGGGGATAACGTTATCAACCATTTCAGGCCAGCTTTCAAATGTCTTGCCTGCACCTGAAATTGCCTGATATGTGCAAACGAGAACTTCCTTTACGCCATATTCCTTATCAAGAGGATAGATAGCGGGAACGTAGCTCTGAAGTGAGCAGTTTGACTTAACAGCAATAAAGCCTCTCTTTGTGCCGAGTCTCTTTCTCTGATCTTCGATAACCTTGATGTGGTCAGCATTAATTTCGGGCACAACCATGGGAACATCTGCTGTGCCTCTGTGAGCGCAGTTATTTGAAACAACGGGACACTCAGCTTTTGCATATGCTTCCTCAAGTGCTCTGATTTCATCCTTCTTCATGTCAACAGCGCAGAAAACAAAGTCAACTGCTGCAGCAATTTCATCAATGTCTGCTGTTGCATCCTTGACAATAAGGTCAGCAAGCTTTTCAGGCATTGCATCAGCAATTCTCCATCTGTTGCCAACTGCTTCCCTATATGTTTTACCGGCTGAACGTCCGCTTGCAGCGAGAACCTTAACATCAAACCAGGGATGGTCTGCAAGGATTGTTGCAAATCTCTGACCTACCATACCGGTTGCGCCGATAATACCTACATTGAACTTTTTCATTTGAGTACACCTCTTTTAAACTAATAAAATCTCATTATTTTGCATAAAACTGTTGCTAAATTCAGCATTATGCACTATAATATAAATTAACTTTTATATAATATCACTTATTTCCCGATTAGTCAATTTAATTTGGCTAAATTTTTATGGGTTTAATAAGATTTGAAAGGATATAACAAAAATAGAATGAATAAGTCAGATTTTTATTACGATTTGCCCGAAGAACTTATTGCTCAGCATCCTGTTGAGCCAAGAGACACCTCAAGACTTATGTGTGTTGACAAGGCAACAGGCTCAATTGAGCATAAGCATTTCTTTGATATACTTGATGAGCTCAGGGCAGGGGACTGTCTTATACTTAATAACACCAGAGTTCTTCCTGCGCGTCTTTTCGGCACAAAGATAGACACCGGTGCGAGGGTTGAGTTTCTTCTTCTCACCAACAAGGGAAACGACGAATGGGAATGTATTGTCGGTCCGGGTAAAAGAGCAAAGCCCGGCACCGAATTCACTTTTGCAGACGGGCTTCTCAGGTGTAAGGTCATTGATGTGCTTGATGGCGGCAACCGCCTTGTGAAGTTCTTTTATGAAGGCAATTTCTATAATGTACTTGATAAAATAGGTCAGATGCCGCTGCCGCCTTATATAACCGAGAGGCTCGAAGACGGCGAAAGATATCAGACCGTTTATTCAAAAGAGTTAGGCTCAGCTGCTGCACCGACTGCCGGTCTTCATTTCACTCAGGAACTTATGGCGAAAATTGAAGCCAAGGGTGTGAAAATCGGATATGTTACACTTCACGTTGGTCTTGGCACATTCCGCCCAGTAAAGGAAGAGGATATTTCACTTCATCTTATGCACTCGGAGCATTATTGGTTACCGAAAGAAACCGCAGAGCTTATAAACGAAACAAAAAGTCGCGGCGGACGCGTAATAGCTGTCGGCACAACAAGCTGCCGTACTCTTGAGTCTGTCGGTACCTTTAAAGGCAGAATTGAAGAAAGCGAAGGCTGGACAGATATTTTTATTTATCCCGGTTATGAATTCAAGTGCATTGACGCACTTATAACAAATTTTCATCTGCCCGAAAGCACACTGATTATGCTTGTCAGTGCATTCTGCGGTTATGAAAACACAATGAATTTCTATAAAACGGCTGTTGAAGAGAGATACAGATTCTTCTCCTTCGGCGATGCCGTATTCCTGAGGTGACTATGAAATCGAAATTAACTTTAATAAAAACTGAAGGTTGTGCACGTCGCTGCGAATTTGAAACTGTTCACGGTACTGTGCAGACGCCTGCTTTTATGAATGTTGCTACCTGCGGTGCAATTAAGGGCGCTTTATCAGCACATGACCTTAAAGATATAAAATGTCAGATTATGCTTTCAAACACATATCACCTTCATGTGCGTCCGGGTGACAAGCTCGTTAGAGAAATGGGCGGCCTTCACGAATTCACACGTTGGCAAGGGCCGATTCTCACAGATAGCGGCGGATTCCAGGTTTTTTCCCTTGCAAAGCTTCGCAAAATCAAGGAAGAAGGTGTGACCTTCAACTCCCACGTTGACGGCAGAAAGATCTTCATGGGACCGGAAGAGAGCATGCAAATTCAGTCAAATCTCGGCTCAACAATTGCCATGGCATTCGATGAATGTGTTGAAAACCCTGCTAAATATGAGTATGCAAAGCAGTCTTGCGAACGTACGGTACGTTGGCTCAAGCGCTGTAAGGCTGAGATGGACAGACTTAATTCTTTGCCCGAAACCATCAATAAAAAGCAGCTTCTTTTCGGTATAAATCAGGGCTGCACTTACGATGATCTTCGTGTAGAGAATATGAAAGAAATTGCAAAGTTAGACCTTGATGGTTATGCTATCGGCGGTCTTGCGGTCGGTGAGCCGAAAGAAGATATGTACAGAATTATTTCTGCCGTTGAGCCATATATGCCCAAGGATAAAATCCGCTATCTTATGGGTGTTGGCACGCCGGGGAATATTATTGAGGGTGTCTACAGAGGCGTGGATATTTTTGACTGTGTTATGCCTTCAAGAAATGCCCGTCACGGTCATCTCAACACCTGGAACGGTATAATCAATATCAATAACGCAAAATATGAAAAAGATTCTCAGCCGATTGATCCTGAATGTGACTGCCCGACATGCAGAAGTTTTTCAAGAGCATATATCAGACATCTATTTAAGGCTAAAGAAATGCTTGCTATGAGACTTTGTGTTATGCACAATCTCTATTTCTATAACAATTTAATGGAAAAAATCAGAGAAAATCTCGATAACGGAACTTATAAAGAATTTCACGACAAGTATGTCGATTCACTTGACACACGTATATGAAAATTGTGTAAAGTTTTTTAATATTACTTGTATTATGACATTTAATCTGTTATAATATTGCCTGTTATTTTATATTTTGGAGGAAAATCAAATGAATTTATTTGGTCAAGGCGCAGCCGAACAGGGCGGTTCATCAATGTCAATGATTCTTATGATGGTTGGTCTTTTTGCACTTATGTATTTTATGACAATCCGTCCTCAGAAGAAGAGACAGAAGGAAGAGCAGGAAATGCGTAATGCTGTTGAAGTTGGCGACGAAATCACAACTATCGGCGGTATCTGCGGCAAGGTTGTAACTGTTAAGGAAAATCACCTTATCATCGAAACAGGTGCTGACAGAAACAGAATGCAGATCACACGTTGGGCTGTTCAGCAGAACAACACTGCAACAGAAAGACTTCAGGCTGAAAGAGAAGCTGCTAAGGCTGCTGCTGAAAAAGCAAAGGCTGAAAAGAAGGCTGCTAAGAGCAAGAAGCACGAAGATTGATCTTTGTAATATTTAAAAATCGTCTCTCATATTCATTTAACAGATGAATTATGGGAGGCTTTTTTTATGCCTGTTAAAAGAAGTAATAACAAAAAGAAAATATCTGAAAATGTCTATACGGATGTATTTTTCAGAACTCTGCTGTTCTCTTTGATTGCATATGCTGCTTCGTTTCTTATATTCTGCCTTATTGCATATATTACTGATCTAAACGATAAATTTGATTTTGCTGTCAGCTTGTTATCCTTTGCTGTCGGTTCCTTTGTTACAGGCTTTTTCGCAGGAAAAAAACTCGGAAAGAACGGTCTTGTTTTCGGTGCGGTGTTTTCTTTGCCTATTAATTTAATCATAATTTTTATATCACTTATATCCAACAATTTCAGCGCAACACCTAATATTGTAATAACCGCTGTTTTATTGTTAGTTTCTTCAGCCTCAGGCGGCGTGGTTGCAGTTAATTCAAGATACAGAAGGAGAGGGTAGTACCTTGAAAATAAGTGCCGTGTTTCCTTCTCTGAACTCTAAGATGTCAGCAAACAAATCGCCATATCTTTTGTTAGCATTCTGCTCGTTGTTGTTTGGTCTGATAGCAGGTGTAGCAGTATATTATTTTTGTGATGAACTTATTTCAGACACCTTACCGAAATATTTTCTTTCGTTTTCAACTGAATTCAATTATAAAAGCAAGCCCGAAATTTTATCCGGACTTGCAGTTTATAATCTGATATATTTTTTTGCTCTTCTTGTTCTGAGTACCAGCGCTTTAGGCGCACCGATTATACTGTTTATAAGCTTTATCAAATCTGCAGGTTTAACGCTCGTTGTTTCGCACATATATGCTGTCTATGCTCTTAAAGGTATCGAATACTGTCTGCTTGTCTTCCTGCCGGGAAAAGCTGTTTTGCTCTTTGCAATGCTTCTATATACGCAACTGTGCTGCAAAACGAGCACGAAAATTGCATCAGTAATTCGCGGAAATTATTCTGATGATAAAAACATAAAACCGTATATAGCAAGAGTTATTATAGTTATTCTTTTGTTTATGTTTTCAACTCTCATGGATTTTCTGACAATTATAAGCTTTTCATCACTTTTCGCTTTTGGGTGATTCACCGCTCAGAGGGTTGCTTTTTGCAGCATCTCTGAGTTGTTTATTTTCCAGGTGTGTATATATCTCTGTTGTGGCTAGGTTCTCGTGGCCTAGGACTTCTTTAATGACAAGAGTGTCAACACCGCCATGCTGATACATAAGAGTGGCTGCCGTATGTCTTAATTTATGTACCGAATAATGCTGACCGTCAAGGCCGATTTTCTCGAGCTGCTTATATACCATAAGCTGTACAGCCTGTCTGCCGATACGCTTATTGAGTCGGCTGACAAACAGCGCCTTCTTTGCATCAGGATCCTTCAATGAATCATGTGGACGTACACTGAGATATGCCTTAATGGCATTAATACAGGCACTGTTAAGATAGACAACCCTTTGTTTGTTGCCTTTACCTGTTACAACCATAGTTTCATTTTCGAAGCTGATATCTGTAATGTTGAGCCCGACAAGCTCAGCAAGACGAAGTCCGCAATTCAGGAATAAAGTAAGAATGCAATAATCGCGTTCCATATCCTTGCCGCTGACACTGTCAAGAAGCGCAATGCTTTGTTCAAGTGTCAGGTACTTAGGCAGTGCCTTTTTGCTGGTTGCAACCTGTAACTGTGACATAGGATTCTTTTCAATATAGTTCATTTTTTCACTTATATATTTGAAAAAGCCTCTGATTGAAGATGCTTTTCTTGCTCTGGCTTTGACATCGTTATGTCTGACTTCACTGCAATAAAGCAGAAATTCAGTTGCATTTCTCAAGGTGACCTTGCTCAGATAATCCGTATCGATATATGACAGGTCATGTTGTTTTCTGCTTTCATCGGGGGAGAGGGCGGTGTCTTTGTTTTCCAGAAAGCAAAAAAACAGATAAAGATCTGTAATATACTGCTCAACAGTTGCTTTTGAACGAGCTTTAACAATCATCAGCTCGCTTATATATTCATCAACCAAAGGCGGCAGAAGCTTTCTGTCTAAATTAATATTTTTTAGCATAAGTTATAAGCCTCAATTCGATAAATTTATAATTCAACTATACAAAATTTTGAGATAAAAGTCAAGCAGAAAAATATTTTGTATAGTACGCTTGCACTTATCAAAGGGTTGGATATTGCCATAGATAGCAAATGGGTGGCCGATTATACATAATATTTAACTATGCGCTGCTGTTAACGTATAGCAGTTTAATGAAGCAAAATATAACCCTAGTTGTAATTCTTAGAAAAAAACTTGCAGGTAATCCAATACAATATAAAAATAATCCATAAAACGAAAATTTGCCGTTTGATGGATTTTTCCTGAACGATGCTCAGGTCATTCAAATAATTTCTATTAAACGGAAAATTTCTGTAAAAACGAGACAAAAGACTAAACAAACAATTATTTTTATTAATGCATCAAAAATATTAAAAATATCGCTTAATCAGATTATATAAAACGACCTGAGGTTCAATAAGAATAAAACTATCAAATGAAGCTTTTCTTTGATACAGATTTTTAATGAATATTATGAAGCTCATTAAACTGAAGCAAAGAAATTATATTATAAAAATTCAACAAGGTTAATTGAAATAAACAACAATAATAATATTATAATGAAAGAAAAAGTGCAAAACCGAAAACTAACATGCTCGCGATTGAAAATGATATGTCGTCATATTTAGCTGCAAACAATTCAATTACTCCCCTCTACTATACAAAACATTCATTTTGTATAGTAGGATATAAAATTTTACTAAGGCACATATTTACGCTCGCCTATTGCTTTTTTAAAATTTAAATTTGCAATACGACTTATTATTGTTGCTTTTTATGTTTGATATATGATAGAATAAGTGAAACTGATTTTAAGGAAATAGTAAAAAATGCAGATCAAGATTCAAAACGGTGTCGTTGACTTATCCGGCGAGCCGATTCTTAAAAAAGTAAATATAGAAATTAACACCGAAAGCAAGATTGGTATTGTCGGAAGAAACGGCTGCGGTAAGACCACCTTGCTTCGCCTTATTGCAGGCGAATTGCAAATTTCAAAGGATGAACCTGAATTGCAGTCGCAACACATTGTTTCCGGCAAGCCTGTTATCGGCACATTAAGTCAGATGGCTTTTAAAGATAACTCGATATCAATGCTTGAGGAAATAAGAGGCGCTTATACTCATATTATTAAAATGAAGGATGACCTTGAGCGACTTCAGACAGAAATGAACGACGAACCCACACAGGAAAATATTGACTCTTACACTACCCTACTGGATATTTTTACTGTTGAAGGCGGATTTTATTTCGAAAAGGAATATGAGGCTGCTATCAAACGTTTTGGTTTCAGTGAATCAGATAAACACAAGCCCTTGTCTGATTTTTCAGGCGGACAGCGCACAAAAATCGCTTTTCTGAAGCTTTTGCTTTCAAAGCCCGATCTGCTTTTGCTTGACGAGCCTACAAACCATCTTGATGTTGATGCAGTTGCTTGGCTCGAGGAGTATTTATCTTCATATAAAAAGGCCGTTGTTGTTGTTTCTCACGACCGAATGTTTTTGGATAAAACCGTAAAAATCATATATGAAATTGAGCACGGCAAAACTTATAAGTATAACGGTAATTATTCAGATTTCATTCAGCAGAAGCAGATTTTAAGGCAGCAGCAGGCTAAGGAGTACGAGGCACAGCAAAAGGAAATTGCAAGACTCAATGAGCTTGTCGAGCGCTTCAGATATAAGCCCTCAAAAGCTGCTATGGCGCAGTCAAAGCTTAAGCAAATTGAACGCATGGATCTTATTGCTCCACCCGACAGCTATGATAATAAGGTATTTCATACAGAGTTTCAGCCCACAATACGCAGCGTAAACGACGTTCTGACTGTCAGAGAATTAAGCATTGGTTATGACTCTGAGCTCTCAAAAGTCAGCTTTGACCTGAAGCGCGGTGATCATGTCGGAATTATCGGCGGTAACGGCCTTGGCAAGTCCACACTCCTTAAGACTCTTGTTGGAAATATTCCTCAGTTAAGCGGTGATTTCATTGTCGGAGGATCTGTAAAGATAGGTTATTTTGATCAGCAGATGGCTCAGTATTCAAGTAGCAATACCGTACTCGCTGATTTTCTGAATGAGTTTCCTAATCTCAGTGATTTTCAGGCAAGAAGTGCTCTTGGTGCCTTCCTTTTCAGCGGAGAAGATGTGTTTAAAACCGTTGATATGCTTTCAGGCGGCGAAAAGGTACGACTTGCGCTTTGCAAAATTTTTAAAAGAAGACCTAATTTCCTTATTCTTGACGAACCTACAAACCATATGGATATCCTCAGCAAAGAGAATCTTGAAAACATTCTGTCAGAATATGAGGGTACTCTCCTGTTTGTTTCCCATGACAGATATTTCATAAAAAAGGTTGCTCATCAGATTCTTTCTTTTGAAAACGGCGGAACCAGATTATATAAATTTGGCTATGATGAATTTATGCAGGCACAGTCCCCTGCCACGACACAGACAGAAAATGTGCCTGTCAGCCCCGTAAAGGCACAAAAAAAGAGCTTTACTACCCCGCTTAAAGAAAAGTCACGTCGTGAAAAAGCTCTAAAAAAAGCCGAAGAAACCGTTGAAAAATTAGAAAACAGGTTGGCTGAACTTGAAGAAGAGCTTGCCGACGAAAACGTTCAGAGTGATTATATCAGGCTCGGTGAGCTTCAGAATGAAATTTCTCTGGTTTCAGAGCAGCTTGAAGAAGCAATGGCTAATTGGGAGAAGCTGGCCGAGGAAAGCGAAATATAAAAAAATAATCACCGGAAGTCCTAAAGATTTTCGGTGATTTTAATTTTATAAACCAAACAAACCAAATAACCCGTAAGAAAGCATGGAGATTATAATGCCTGCTACGAGCACTCCTGCAGCAATTGCAGGTAAAGAGTGCTTAATTCTTATATCGAGCAGATCTGCAATCAAAGCACCTGTCCACGCGCCGGTTCCCGGCAAGGGAATTGCAACAAAGAGAAACAGTCCCCACAAACGGTATTTTCTCACATTATCTGCTTTACGAATGGATCTCGCCTCAAGTTTAGTAATTGCTTTTTCAACTGAAGGAATCTTTTTAAGCAGAGAAAAAATCTTTCTTATAAACAAAAGAATAAAAGGAATCGGGAGCATATTGCCGATATAACATATCAGAAATGCCCTTGTGAAATCAATATCCATCAGCTTTGCTGCTATCAGACCTCCGCGAAGCTCAAGTATAGGCAGCATAGAAACAATAAAAGCAACAAGCTCTTCTGAAATTTTTCCTCCAAGCAGATTTACAATATATTCAGCTAACGTTTCAGTCATATTATTTCTCCTTATCAAACGTTATTCTGAACAAGATAAGTCTTGGCTTCATTGAGAATAAATTTATCGTTTTCATAATTCAGAATTCTCAGGGCTGCATCAAACTCAAACCAACCGCATTCTTCAATTTCTTCTACCTGAAGACTATACTTTGTTTCGTCGGTGCTGGCAAGGAAAATCGAAACACTTTTTTCAATCTTGCCCTGAATG
The DNA here is from genome assembly GCA_045592465.1 of Acutalibacteraceae bacterium. Classification (GTDB taxonomy): domain Bacteria; phylum Bacillota; class Clostridia; order Oscillospirales; family Acutalibacteraceae; genus UBA6857. The sequence continues at coordinate 9,818 of JAZNUW010000110.1, forward strand.
GTATAGTTAGACTTTTTAACGAAACCGGGAAGTATATTGATATGAAGACCAGTTTCTTCAAGAACCTCGCGTATTGCCGTTTCTTCATCTGATTCGCCGGGCTCAATATGCCCTTTAGGGAAGCCCCAGTGAGCGCTTCGTCTGTTCCTTATAAGAAGATATTTGATTTTATCATCATTCTCTTTTCTGAAAACAACAGCGCCGCATGAGCTTTCATAAAGGCAGTCGATATTATAACCGTTTTTACCTTCTGCAAAATCAATTGCAGTTCTTATGTCATTGACAATAAATCTTGTGCTTTTAGGTGCAACAACCCAAACAACACCCTTACCGCCGTGGCGCTTGACAATAGCTATAACTCTGCCGTCAAAATTTCTTACAGGATGATTAATTCCCATAATATATGCGTACTGAGCAGTATTTTTTCTCGTTTTTCCGCCCTCAATGATGCCGTAGTTAAGCTTATATTTGAAGCCGAAACGAGTGTTAAAAGAGTGCATCGGGGAGGTTACACGTACTTTGACGAATTTACCTAACATTGTTTGTCCCCTTTTACGAAATGCAGCATAAAAAAGCATATAAAGGTAACCCTTTATTAAGTCTGCTGCACAGAATATATGAAACAATTATACTTCTTTTATTTATAATTTTCAATAGATTTTATAATAAAAATAAGCGTATTGACATTAATTTTGAAACTTTTTCAGATTTATATATAATTACGGTTGTCAAATAATATACAAAGTGCTATAATATGTATACTATATTTTTTAAAACGGAGTAACTATGAAAACTTTATATATAACCGATCTTGACGGAACCTTTCTCAATAGCAATGCAGAGATTTCCGAAAGATCTTATAACATAATCAAGGAGCTGACTGAAAAAGGTGTGCTGTTCAGTGTTGCAACCGCACGTACTTATGCCACAGTTTTAGAGATGTTCAAAGGTATAGCGCTCCCCTGCCCCCTGGTTCTGATGAACGGTGTTACCATATTTGATCCGATAAAAAATCAGATTCTCAAAAGCAACCCTATTGAGGAGGAAATCGGCAATAAAATTATAGCAGCATACAGAAAAAACGGCATTGAGCCTATGCTTTATTTTCAGCAAAAAGAAACACTGGATATTTACTACGGCCCGATAACAAATGAGCATCAGCGCGCATATATCAATCAGCGCACAGACTGCAAAACAAAGCGCTTCATTAAAAGTGAAACCCCTGTTGATATAAGGGGTAAAAATCTTGTTTATATTGTTTCTCTTGAACGGTACGAAAGGCTTAAGCCGATTTATGATGAAATAAACACAATTGACGGTGCAAGATGTATGTTTTACCGTGACACTTATACGGACTGCTGGTTTTTGGAAATAATAACCGACAGGGTTTCTAAGGCAACAGGAGTCAAGCAGGTCAAAGATATGCTTGGCGCAGATCGAGTTGTTGCCTTTGGCGATAACCTTAATGATATTGAAATGTTTAGTTTTGCCGATGAATGCTATGCCGTGAGCAACGCACATGATGCGCTTAAAAAGATAGCAACCGGCATAATCGGCACAAATGATGAGAATGCCGTTGCAGAATTCATACTCAGCAGACATAATAACTTTATTTAATTTAAAGTGAGGGGATTTATATTATGAAAAAGGTAGATTTAAGAGTACAAAAAACATATAAGCAGCTGCTCGAGACTTTTCTCGTACTTATGGGCGAAAAATCATTCGATGAGCTTTCGGTTTCAGAAATCTGTGACCGTGCCGAAGTTCACAGAGCAACCTTTTATAAGCACTTCAAGGATAAATATGAGTTTCTGAATTTCTGTTTTGAAAGCTATCTTTCACAAATAAAGTTTTCAGCCGCTGAAAAGAATTTGCCGACAGCAGGCAACATCAAGGACTCATTTATGAGCATAATTGTTCAGGTTTTTGAATATATCAGCGAAAACCGTGCTGTTTTTTCAGTTATCTGCTCAGATGACTACGCTTTTTCATTCGGCACATATTTCACTTCTGCGGTCAATCAATACTGCTATGATAAAATTAAGCTGATAATACCTAATGCCAGTGATGAGAAAGCTCGAATTTTTGCTGCATTTTATTCCAGCGCTTTTATCGGTGTTATCAAGTGGTACGCGTGTCACGGTGCAGATTATCCCGTTGAAGAGATTTATGAATTTCTCGAGGCAAGAGTTGATGAGCTTTGTGACACTTATGTCAAAAAGTACATATAAAAAAGATGCTGCCCTATTATTGGGTAGCATCTTCTGTTTTATCGTAATCATCTAAAAAGCTATGTTGTTCTTCACCTTTGTGATATCCGATTAACGTTTCCAGATTGACATTGTGCACACTCTTAAAGATATTCATATCTATATAAGGGCTGATTTCTCTGAAGCTGGAAATCAGTTCTTTCATTTCTTTGCGCTTGGAAAGAAGTTCTCTGTCACTCTGCTGTTCATTTTTTGCAGTAAAGCTGCAGGCACATTCCAGAAATTCAAGTCCGTTATATCTGACCCAGGCTTTGATGTCAGCTTCGCGTACCATATATAAAGGTCTTATCAGCTCCATTCCCGGGAAATTTGTGCTGTGAAGTTTAGGCATCATGGTCTTGATTTCTGCACCGTAAAGCATGCTCAGAAGAATTGTTTCGATAACATCATCGAAATGGTGGCCAAGTGCAATTTTATTGCATCCCAGCTTCTGTGCGTTTTTATAAAGATGACCTCTGCGCATTCTCGCGCACATATAACACGGTGAATTCTCGATATCAACAACATAATCAAAAATCCGTGCATCAAAGATTTCAATGGGTACATCAAGAAGCCTTACATTATCAATGATTCTCTGTCTGTTTTCGGGCGAATAACCCGGGTCAAGCACCAGGTACTTTGCCTCAAAAGGAAAATCGCTGTGCTTCTGAAGATGCTGAATACACTTTGCAAGCAGCATAGAATCCTTGCCACCTGAAATGCAAACTGCAATACAGTCCCCCGGTTTTATCATTTCATATTCATTGATGCCTGCAATAAATCGTTTCCATATGTCTTTACGGTACTTTTTATAGATGCTGCGCTCAACTTCAATATGCTTTTCCATACATATCTCCTTGAAAAAATGCAGGCAAAGACCGCCTGCATTAATTGTTTTCAGTTGTCTTATTCTTTGATTTTAAATATCATTTTTAAAATGCCTCTTAATGCTTTGGGACTTCTCACAACTACTACTTTCATAATGAAAACCTCCAGACTCAGCTTATCTCTGACATGAAGTCACGCCTAAGATTACAAGCATTACAGCAAGGATAAACAGCATAATTTTCACAGGAAAACAGAGTGCAAGAAGAATGCCCGCACCAAAAGCTGTGAAGACAAGCCCTTTGGGGCAGCCTTTCTGGTGTGCCATGCCATCATCCTCCGTAAAATTACTAAGCCGATTATCAAGCTCAATAACATTATACGGAAAATTCATTTTTTTGTGATTAATAAGCTAAATATTCCACTTTTTGTAGTCTTTGGTTTCATTAAACATTGAAACGTAGCTATCATGACGGCTTTTGCTGATAATACCCTCCTGAACAAGCTGGCATATTCTGCAGCCCTTATCTCCGAGATGGTTGCATCCGGTGAAGCGGCACTCCCCTATTCTCTCGTTGATTTCCTTAAAATAGTATTGAAGCTCATCCGCAAATATTAGATTATCAGCAGTAAAATCAATGCTTGAGAAGCCTGCAGTGTCAATGACAAGGCCGTCTGCAACGTGAAAAATCTCAGCTTGTCTTGTTGTGTGTCTTCCTCGGCCTAATTTATCGCTTATTTCGCCCGTTTCCAGGTTTAATTCGCCGTTCAGGGCATTAATGAGGGTAGATTTACCCACGCCTGAATTGCCCGTAAAAGCGGAAATACAGCCCTTGAGCTCAGCTTTGATGCTTTCGAGGTTTTCAGGAGTCTCGGGTGAAAATGTATAGACTCTGTAGCCAGCGCTTTTATATATGTCGACAAGCTCACTGTCAAAGTATAAATCGGTTTTCGTTATAACAATAACCGGCTCAATATTATTCTTTTCAGCGAGCACTGACATTTTATCAATAATAAGTGTGTTAGGCTTCGGCTTTATTGAGGAAACCACGATTATTAATTTATCAATGTTAGCAACGGGAGGCCTTCTGAGAGAATTTTTGCGCTCAGAAATTTCATCAATTGTGTTATCCTTGTCGTTGACAACAGTAATTTTAACACGGTCACCGGCCAGAGGTGAAATCTTCTGAGAGCGAAACTTGCCTTTGGCTTTACATTCAAATACACCTTCGTCTGTTTCGACATAATAGAATCCGCCGATTCCTTTGAGGATAATTCCTTCTTTAATCATCATATTAATCAGTACTCTGCGTATTCTTCGAATTCAGGGTCGTCATATTCGTCAGATGAACCTACATCTTCAGTGGGGTCTTCAACTGAAGGAACCTCTGTCGGAGCTGTTGTTGAGGGCTCAGTTGTGGGAGCCTCTGTTGGAGCCGTTGTTGAAGGCTCTGTTGTTGTGGGTTCTGTTGTGGGACGCTTGGTAGTTGTTTCTTTGGGCTTTGTTGTTTTTTCGGTTGTCTCTTCGGTTGTTTCTTCTGTAGACTCTTCTTCAGTTGTTTCTTCCGGGAGCTTGCCTGTACTTACGAAAACGGCTATGCTTGTGCCGGGTCTTACCTGTTCTCCGATGTGCTGATGTCCGATAATTCTGCCTGCAGGCTCAGCACTGGGTCTGTATTCTGTGCCGGCTGTATCAAGAACAAGGCCTGCTTCCTGAAGTTTTTCTTTAGCCTGCGCAATAGTCAGACCAACAAGATTAGGCACATCAACAGGTTCAACCTCTTCATTTGTTGCAACATAAACAGTTATAAGAGCGCCTGATTCAACCTTTTCATTTTTGCCCGGCGAAGTTCTGATTACAGTGCCGAGCTCTTTATCACTGAATTCCTTGACAACGGTTACAGTAAAGCCTTTGCTTCTGAGAATTTTGATTGCAGATGATGACTCATAACCGTAAACGTCGGGAACCTCAGTTTTGGAAACGGAGCCTGAAATATAAACTGTGATTGCACTGTTTTTGCTTATTTTGCCTGAATGAGGCTCCTGCTTAACAATTGTGCCTGCAGGTTCATCACTGTCCTCATCGATAATGGGATTAAATGAATAGTCGGCATAATCAGCGCTGTTCATAACCTGATTATAGAAATCAAGACCGATAAGATTAGGTACGTCAAGTTTGTTTGAAGACGGTGCAAAGAGCACAACAAGGGCAATAGCGAACACGATAAGTGCAGCAAGTACACTTGAAAGAACTGCTATGGTCTTAGTTTTGTTTTTATCGTCGAAATCAAATTCGTCGTAGTCGTTATCATCAACAACATCAATTGCCTGAGGTTCGACATGAACCTTTTCATCAGTAATTTTAGGCAGTCGTCCAGACACAATCATAGTTGAATCGTCTTCGGCACCAAATTCATGGCTGTAATCATAGCCGAAAATAACGGAAGGGTTATTCTTATATGTTGCAATATCTGTTAGCATTTCGGCAGCGGACTGATATCTGTCAAACTGATTTTTCTGCATAGCCTTAATGATAATTTCCTCAAGTCCGACAGGAATTGCAGGATTGATTTCGCGGGGTCTTATTGGGTTATTCTGAAGCTGCATAAGAGCAACGGATACAGCATTATCAGACTGGAAAGGAAGCTTACCTGTCAGCATTTCATAAAGAATAACACCTGCTGAATAAAGGTCAGTTCTTGCGTCAGTTATGCTGCCCTTTGCCTGCTCAGGGCTGATATAGTGAACAGAGCCGATAGCACCGTCGGTCATGGTACGAGTTGCATTTTCGCTGATTCTTGCTATGCCGAAGTCTGTAACCTTAATAGTACCGTCAGAAATAAGAAGAATATTCTGAGGCTTGATATCTCTGTGAACTATTCCTTTATCGTGTGCATGCTTCATTGCGCGAAGCAGCTGAGTGATGAAGTATATTGCCTCTCTCGGGTCAACTGCGCCCTGCTGGTTGATATACTCCTTAAGAGTGATGCCTTCAACATATTCCATAACTATATACTGAATTGCATCGCCGAAGCTGACGTCATAAACCTTAACGATGTTTGGATGTGATAAAACAGCAATTGCTTTTGATTCGTTTCTGAATCTGCGCTTGAAATCGGCATTTGCAAGATATTCATTCTTCAAAATTTTAACTGCAACTATTCTGTGATCAATGTTGTCAAAGGCTTTATATACTACGGCCATACCTCCGACACCGATTACTTCCATTATTTCATATCGTCCGTCAAGGCGCTTACCAACATAATTTTCCATATAAATAACACCTTACCCTTTCATTACTACTACGGTTATATTGTCATATCCGCCGTTTTTGTTTGCTTCTTCTATGTATTTTTCACAAAGTGTTTCTAAGCTGTTTTCGTTATATATTTCGAGCATCCTGCTTTCACTAACAAGATTGCTCAGACCGTCAGAACAAAGCACCAGTGCATCGCCTTCGTTAAGTGTTGTGAAGTCAAAATCAATTTCAACCTTTTCATCAACACCAACAGCTCTGGTGATAATATTCTTTTTCGGATAATTTTCAAATTCTTCAGGAGTCAACTGCCCGATATCGAGCATTTCCTGAGCTAAGGAATGGTCTTTGGTCAACTGTTCAATCTGATCGCCCGAAATCTTATAAAGTCGGCTGTCGCCAACATGAGCAATGCAGGCAATGCCTTCCTTGATAATCGCTGCAACAATTGTTGTACCCATACCCTTTAATTCTTCATCTATAAAGCTTCTGTCATGCACAATGACATTAGCAGTTGTGATTGTAGATAAAAGCATATTTTCAAATGAGTAAGATGGCATAAGCTTGTTATAGCATTTTTTGATTTTTTCACTGACCAGAGTCAGCACAAGATCACTGGCTATATGACCGCCTCTTACACCGCCCATGCCGTCACAGACAATTGCCCAGGCAACACCGTCATCAAAGGTGCCGTAATCGTAGCCGTCTTCATTGACACTTCTGACGATACCTTTGTCTGTTGCACCGACAATATTCATACAATCACTCCTTTACTTTGGTCCTTCACCTCTGCGAAGCTGTCCGCAGGAGGCATTGATATCACTGCCGAGAGTACGTCTGACAGTAACGTTTATACCGTATTTTTCAAGTATTTTTATAAATTGTGCAATTCTGTTATCACTGCTTTTTTTATAGTCGCGCTCTTTAACAGAGTTAACGGGAATAAGATTAACGTGGCAAAGCATACCTTTGAGCTTCATTCCAAGCTCTCTTGCACACGCGTCAGTATCATTCACGCCGTTTATCATAGCATATTCAAAGGAAATTCGCCTTGAGGTTGCCTTGGTATAATCACGGCACGCCTTAAGCAAGGTGTCAACATTCCACTTTGAATTGACAGGCATTGTCTGATTTCTTATTTCGTCATTAGGTGCGTGCAGGGAAATTGACAGAGTAAGCTGGAGCTTCTTTTCCATAAGCTTATATATTCCACTGACAACACCGCAGGTTGAAATAGAAATATTACGCATTGAAATGTTAAGACCGTTTTCATCGCTGACGAGAGAAAGAAAACGCATAACATTATCAAAATTATCAAGAGGCTCGCCAACACCCATCATTACAATGTGTGAAATTCTTATGCCGAGATCCTTTTGTGCTGTGTAAATCTGAGAAAGTATTTCTGAGGCTGTGAGGTTTCTTACAAATCCGGCAATGCCTGATGCACAGAATCTGCAGCCCATTTTGCAGCCTACCTGACTTGAAACACAAATAGTGTATCCGTATTTATATTTCATTACAACACTTTCGATTAATTCACCGTCATGAAGGCGAAAAAGATATTTAACTGTTTCATCATACACTGAAACTAATTTTTTTTCAATAGTGCAACCGTAAATGTCATAATTTATTTCAAGTTTTGACCGAAAATCTTTAGAAATATTTGTCATTTCATTAAAGCTATCGGCGCCGTGTTTATGCAGCCATGAATAAATCTGTGTTGCTTTAAAGCTTTTTTCACCCATCTCAGTGATTTCCTGCTTCAATTCACTGAGTGTCATTGATTTTATGTCTGTCATTTCTGATATTAACCTACTCTTTCAAAACAAGCAATAAAAAATCCGTCGCTTTCATTTTTATGAGGCATAAGTGTTTTCATATGCTCATCATCCTGAGAAAACACACCGACACTTCTGAAATCGCCGTGGTTTTCGAGAAATTTTCTGCACACATCCTCATTTTCAGCTTTCGACAGTGTGCAGGTGGAATAAACCAGTCTACCACCGTTTTTAACATAGCGGGAAGCATTACAGATAATGCTGTACTGTATATCGGGTAAGCCCTGCAGTTCCTCTTCTTTTTTATATCTGATTTCAGGTTTTCGTCTGATTATTCCGAGACCCGAGCACGGCACATCACATAAAACCTTATCAGCAAAGCCAAGACTTTCATTGAAAACAGATGCGTCCCCTACCCTGCCCTCTATGGAGCTTAATCCAAGGCGCTGAGCACCCTTTATAATAAGAGAAACTCTGTTATCGTATATATCAAAGCAAAGCACCTTACCTTTGTTGTTCATCATCTCGCAAATTGTGTATGCCTTTCCGCCCGGGGCTGAGCACAGATCAAACACTGTATCGTTTTCCTTGGCGCCAAGTGCCTTGGCACAAAGCTGCGAAGCCATATCCTGAACGTGAAATAATCCTGATTTATATGCGGATAATTTTTCTATATCGCGGCCGTTGAAATTGACCTTAAGTGTTCCTTCGTTATATGTTTTTTCGGTGTCAATTCCTTCATCTGCCAGAATTGAAATAAGCCTGTCAGAGTCAGTTTTAAGATTATTGACACGTATATAATTGTCAGCACTGCCAACCGAAGCACGAAGGATCATTTCAGCGTCTTCTTCACCGTATTCTAAGCACCATTTATTGACAAGCCAAACAGGACATGAATATGCAACACTGAGATATTCAGCTTTATTTTCTGTCGAAGGAAGTGATAAACCTGTTGAAGAAACCTTCCTGAGTACGGCATTGATAAGACCTGATGCATAGGCTGCACCGTTTTTCTTTGAAAGCTTGATGCTTTCGTTAACAGCTGCGCTGTCAGGGACTTTATCCATAAAAAGAATCTGATAAGCACCCATTCTCATAATGGTCAGCACTTCAGTTTTCAGCTTTTTAAGAGGCTTCGTGAGATAAAGCGCAAGATTATAATCAAGGGTTATCTGTCTTTCAATTACGCCGTAAAATAAATTAGACACAAAAGACTTATCTCTTGTGTCAAGACCTGATTTAGACAGCACTGCATCAAGGGCGAGGTTTGAATAAGCCCCGTCCTTTTCTGTTTTAATAAGCGCCTGATAGGCGATTTGTCTTGCAGTTGCCATAATCGGATTCCTTATTTATCTTCTTCTGTTATTTGTTCTTAAAATCAGTCTGATAAGTGACATCACTGAAACGAGAAGCGATGCCACATATGTCATTGCTGCAGCAAATAATACCTTCTTTGCTTTTGGCACTTCATCTTCGTAAAGCATTTCCGTTGCTTCTATAACCTTTATTGCTCTCGTGCTTGCATTAAACTCAATCGGTAAAGTGACAAGCTGAAAAACAACAACTGCAGCAAAAAGGATAATGCCGATATTTGTCAGTGCACCAAAGCCGAGTGCATAACCCACAACGGCAAGAATAACACCGAATGATGAGCCGAAATTCGCAACAGGCAAAATAGCATTACGCACTTTAATGGGAACATAGTTCTGTGCGTGCTGTGCCGCATGTCCTGCTTCGTGACATGCTATGCCTACTGCCGCAATAGATGTGCCTGAAAAAACCTCCTCAGACAGTCTTATGGTGTTGCTTCTGGGGTCATAGTGGTCAGAAAGCTTACCGTGTGTTACTACAATGCTAACATTATCAATTCCGTAATGTCTGAGAACATTATAAGCGGCCTTGGCACCGGTAAGTCTTTTATTATTATTGATTTTTGCCATATTGGCATAGGTACGTCTGACATTGGCCTGAGCAATAACTGAGAGTATAATTGCAGGCACCACCAGAATTAAATAATAATAATCATACCAAATCATTGAATCACCTTCATTTTATATGAGTACTGTACCTTTTTCGAATTTATATCCGTTGAGGAAAGAAGCACTGTCCATTCTCTTCTTGCCTTCAAGCTGTATGCAGGTAAGCTCGATGCAGTTACCGTCGCCGCAGCAAACAAAAAATCTGCCGTCAGAAACAATAACCTCACCGGGTTTATTGTTTGATTTTTTATCTGATAAAACCGATGAATGAAGCTTTAAAGTTTTTCCATTGAGAGTTGTTGATGCGCCGGGCCATGAATAAAGGCCGCGGATTTTATTGTGAATTTCCCAAGCGGATTTTGTCCAGTCGACAGGACTCATATCCTTCGAGAGAAGTCCTACCTTGCTAGCTTGTGACTCATCTTGTTTAACCGGCTCAAGGGAATTGTTTTCAATGAGGCTTATTGTCTGCATAAGCGCCTTGGCACCTAAAGGAGCAAGAACTTCATACATTCTTTCTGTTGTGTCGTTTTCACCGATGGGACACTTGATAATATTAAGAATATCGCCTGTGTCAATACCGCTGTCCATCTGTTGAACAGTAACACCGGTTTCGGCGTCACCGTTGAGTACTGCATAGTGAATCGGTGAAGCACCGCGGTATTTCGGCAGAATTGATGCGTGAACGTTAATACAGCCGTATCGGGGATATTCGAGACATTCGTCAGGAAGAATTTTGCCGTAAGCCACCACGACAACAAGCTCAGGCTCAATTTCCTTTAAAATTTCAAGACCTTTGCCGTTTCTGAGTGAAACAGGCTGAAACACTTTAAGGTTATGCTTTAATGCCTCAACCTTAACATCGGGCGGGGTCAGCTCCTGTTTTCTTCCCACAGGCTTATCAGGCTGACAAAACACACCGACAATTTCGTGCTCTGACTCTGCAAGAGCTCTCAGGCAGTCAACAGCAAAGTCAGGTGTACCCATAAATGCTATGCGCATAAATCAGTCTTCCTTTCTGTCAGAGAGTATCTCATCAGCAGTTACATCTCTGATTTCCTTATCTTTATATACAATTCCTTCAAGGTGGTCTATTTCGTGGCAGAAGCATCTTGCCTTAAGCTCAGTACCTTCATAAAGCCTCCACTGACCTTTTCTGTTCTGCGCTCTGAGCTTGACATAATTGGGTCTTCTGACTATGCCGTATTCACCGGGAAGAGAAAGACAGCCTTCTGTCCCCTCCTGCTCGCCGCTTGTTTCGATTATTTCTGGGTTTATAAGCTCAATAAGACCGTCACCCACATCAATAACAATTGCGCGTCTTAAAACACCGACCTGCACAGCAGCAAGTCCCACACCGTCAGCCTTGATCATTGTGTCTTTCATATCATCAAGAAGCTGCCAGAGCTTTTCATCAAATTTAACAACGGGTCTGCTTGTTTTGCGAAGCACCTCGTCGCCTAATGTCACTATTTTTCTTATAGCCATAATTTACCTCCTAAATAAGGTTTTCAGGGTTGATATCAGCAACTGTAGTCACATCGCTGAACTTCTTTTCTTTGCCGAACTGAATCAGAAGCTCCGAAATGAGCGAACGGAAACGTTTGCTGTTTTTGCATTTAATAATCAGTCTGTATCTGTATTTATTGTTAACCTTTGAAAGCCTCGGCGGCATAGGACCGAGAACTATAATTTTCTGCTCCTTGTACTCTGCCGAAACCTTATTTTTAAGCTCAGAAAGGAAAAGCTTTGAGGCTTCAAGGGCTTTGACTTCGTTTTCACATATAAAGCAGACACTGCATAAATCACAATAAGGCGGATAAACCATCGCCTTTCTGATTATGATTTCATTTTTATAAAAGCTGTCATAGTCCTGTGCCTGAGCGAGTTTAATGATATTGTTTTCAGGTGTAAGTGTCTGAATTACAGCTGTGCCTTTATTTTTTCCCCTGCCGCTTCTTCCGACTACCTGAGTCAGCAGGTCAAAGGTTCTCTCCTGACTTCTGAAATCATCGTTGTTGAGCTGCTGGTCAGCGTTAATTACGCCAACAAGAGTTACATTTTCAAAATTCAGACCCTTGGCAACCATCTGGGTGCCAAGCATAATATCATATTTTCCCTCACCGAAATCAAGGAGATTTTTCTCAAAGGAATATCTTGTCGAGGTTGAATCTGTGTCCATTCGCAGTATTCGTGCCCGGGGCAAAAGGGTTTCAAGCTCGTTTTCTATTCTCTGAGTGCCGTAACCTGCATAGCGCACGTCATCTTTGCCGCAGTCGGGGCAGGTCTTTGTCATTGGAACAGAATAACCGCAGTAATGGCACATAAGCCTGTTGTTGGCACTGTGATATGTCAGTGATATGCTGCACGATGGGCATGTAACAACACTTCCGCAGCTGTCACACGTAACAAAGGTGTTATATCCTCTTCTGTTGATAAGCAGAATTGACTGCTTTCCTTCGTTTAAATTATTTTCCAGTCTTTCAAGAAGCTCTGAGCTAAGATTATATTTATTACCGGTCTGGCGTTCCTTTTTCATGTCGACCATGCTAACTTCAGGTAAAACAGCGTCGCCATATCTTTCGGTGAGGACTTCTAGCGAATATTTGCCTCTGACTGCTTCACTATAGCTTTCAACACTTGGTGTTGCAGAAGAAAGCAGAAGCAGAGCTCCGTGTTTATGCGCCCTGAATTTAGCCACATCTTTTGTGTGATATCTCGGTGACGATTCAGATTTATAGGTGTGCTCCTGTTCTTCATCGATAACAATTAGTCCGAGATTGTCAAAGGGGGCAAACACAGCAGAACGTGTGCCGACCACAATTTTAACAAGACCTTCAGAAACACGCATATATTCATCGCGTCTTTCACCTTGTGATAATGCACTGTGAAAAATTGCAACCTGAGAGCCATATCTGCCTTTAAAAAGAGACATCATCTGAGGTGTCAGCGAAATTTCAGGTACCATAACAATAACCTGCTTGCCACTTTTGATAACCTCATCAATAAGCGCAAGAAAAACCGAGGTTTTTCCGCTTCCTGTTATGCCGTAAAGAAGGCTGACTCCCCCACCACCGTGAAATTTACTCAGCAGGTTACTGTATGCAGTATTCTGAGCCTTCGTAAGAATAATTTTATCTTTGTTCTCACTTTGTAATAAGGTCTCAGGTGTTCTGTAAAAGACTGTATCGCTTATTTCTGCAATACCCTTCTTTTCCAGGGCGTTAACCACTGCAGCCGTGACACCTGTGTAGTAGCAAATATCTTTTATGCTGAGACTTTGTGAAGTTTCCAGCAAATCAATTACGCTTTTTTGCTTATCGGTTAATCTGATATTCTCGTTGGCAATTGCAGCCGCAGACTTTAAAAGTCTTGCTGTTTTATGTGTTGCATCACCCATATTCCGAACGGCAACATAGCTTTTGTTGACAAGCTTTTTATTAACCAACTTATCGATTATTCCGCAGTTATCATCCAATCCGAGAGCAGAATATATCTGCTTTTTTTCGCAATAATCTTCAAGTGACAGCATATAGTCATATACCATTTTTTCATCTTCATTCATTTTAGGAAGAACTGAAGGACAAATGGCAAAGTACCTGATAACCGTCTTATGATTAACACCTGACGGAAGCTGAACCTTGACTGCATCAAAATATGTGCAGAAGGTTCTGTCTTTCAGAAATTCAGCAATTTCAAGATTTTCTTCAGAAAGCAAGGGCTTGTCTTCATCGAGAACAGATAAAATTTCTTTATATCTGATGCCCTGCTGCATTTTATCGAAAGCAAAAACTACACCTTGTCTGCCGTTGCCTTTGCTTCTGCCGAAGGGAACGAGCACACGTGAGCCTCTGACAACCTTGCTTTTCAGGTGTTCGGGAATGATATAACTGTAAAAAATGTCAAAATGATATGCAACATTTTCAATTGCAACGAGGGCAACAGACTGTTCCATATCATTTCACTTCCTTCTTGGATTATATATTCTTAATTTCGTCGGGCTCACAAATTTCAAGCTTGCCTGTCAGGAATTCGTCAAGAGCATAGCTGACGGGCTTTTCTGTGCCGCATTTTTCACTGAGGATAGGGTCCTCAGCAACTTCTCTTGCTCTTTTTGCAACAGCAGTAACAAGTGAATATCTGCTGGTATGGTCTTTAAGTAAACCTCTTAAATCGGGATTAAGCATTATTAATTACCTCACTTAATTTATTTATCATATATTTTGTCTGAAACCTTTCGGCTCTTATGATACTGATTAAATCTTCAACAGCTTCTTCAAGAACATCGTTTTCTATGATGTAATCATATTCATATGCTCTTTCAAGCTCATCCTTGGCAATTTCAAGGCGCTTGCTGATTGTTTCTTCGTCGTCGGTACCGCGGCCTCTCAGACGCTTTTCAAGCACATCAAACGAGGGCGGTATAACAAACACCTTAACTGCATCGGGGAAAAGCTTTTTGACATTTCCGCCGCCTTCAACCTCAATAATAAGGATGACGGTTTTGCCGCTTTCAAGCTGCTGTCTGACCGGTCCGGCAGGAGTACCGTAATAGTTTCCGCCGTAAATTGTGTATTCAAGGATTTCTCCGTTGGCAATTTTTTCTTTGAAGACATCGGTTGTTACATAAAAATAGTTGACTCCCTCAGCCTCATCCTGTCGCATTGCTCTTGTGGTCATAGAAACAGAAAGATGAACTTCACCTTTGAGTTTGTTTAAAACCTCTTTAACAATAGTGTCTTTACCGCAGCCTGACGGCGCTGACACGACTATAAGACTTCCTTTACTCATCACTGCAATCCTCCTCTTCGATATCAGCTTCACTGTCGAATCGGTTTGCAACTGTTTCGCACTGCAGATAAGTAAGGATGACATGGTCACTGTCCATAATTATAACTGCTCTTGTGCGTCTGCCTTGAGTGGCATCAATAAGAGTGCCTCTTTCCTTACATTCCTGAATCAGACGCTTAATCGGCGCCGAATCAGGGCTGACAATGGCAACAATTCTCTGAGCATTTATCATATTGCCGAAACCTATATTTATCAGCTTCATTTTAACTCACCTTATTCGATATTCTGTACTTGCTCTCTGATTTTCTCAATTTCTGCTTTGATGTCGATAACCCTCTTGGCAATCTCAGTGTCCTGAGCTTTAGAGCCAATAGTGTTAGCTTCACGGTTAAATTCCTGGATAAGGAAATCCATTTTTCTGCCGATTGCAATGTCACTGAGCATAAACTCGTGCATCTGTGAAATATGGCTGCGCAGTCTGACGGTTTCTTCAGCAACGGCAATTTTATCAGCATAAATTGCAGCCTCAGTCAGAATTCTCTGTTCATCAACCTGAACATCGTCAAGAACCGTTCTCATTCTTTCAAGAAGCTTTGTGTTATATTCCCTGACAGTTTCAGGTGAACGTTCCTCAATATAAGAAACAAGTGAAAGAATTGTATCACATCTTGAAAGAATATCGTCCTTAAGTCTTTCGCCTTCTCTTTCGCGCATTGAAACGAATGAAGCAAGAGCTTTATCTGTCACAGTTCTGACAGCATTCCAGATTTTTTCTTCATCAGCCTCGCTTTTATGAACAGAGAAAATGTCGTGGTACTTTGCAACACTGCTGATTGAAATATCATCAGTGAGATTATATCTTTCACCGATTTCCTTAAGTGCTGCTATGTACCCTGCCGCAAGGGAATGGTTAACTGAAACAATGCAATCTTCCGTTTCGAGTGCTTCGATTGAAACATAGCATTCAGTCTTGCCTCGTGAAATATTGCTCTGTATGTAATTCTTAAGCTTTTCGTCAAGGAAGCCGTATATTCTGGGCACTCTTGAAGAAAAATCAAAATATCTGTGATTTACACTTTTAATTTCAACGGAAATGCTCATTCCATCAATAATTTCCTGAGCTCTTCCGAAGCCGGTCATGCTTCTTATCATTATTATTCCTCCATGGGGAAAAACCTATGTTTATATCCTTATAATTATATAATGTTTTATCCTGTTTGTCAATTATTATGCACTTATTTACAGCATGAACCCATCAGAATTGAGGGAATATCACCATAATATCCGTCAGAGCGTTTCTCAAAGTTCATTTTGTCGAGAAAAGACTCGATGTTCAATGCACTGCATCTTGCAAAATAATAGTTTTTAAGTCCTGCATAATTATAGGCACTTCTGAGAAGACCCTCAACAGCATAAGGTGCATTATCACTGAATGACAGTTGGGTAACATCTGCAAGATTATTATTTAAATTAAGAGTACATCTGCCGATTGATTCTTCGCCTTCAAGTGCTTCAAATTCAACTGTAAATTCATCCTTGACTGTATTTTTGAAAAATATCATATTATTTCTTCTTTCTATCCATATCTGCGGCAATCATAAGCTTTCTGACTTCATCTTCGTTAAGCTCACGCCAGGCTCCCTGTTTGAGCATTCCGAGCTTGATGGAGCCGATTGCTGTTCTCTTAAGACGGGCAACCTCAAGACCGACAGCCTCACACATTTTTCTTATCTGTCTGTTTCTGCCCTCGTAAAGAATAATTTCCAGCACTACCCTGCCCTCTTCTTTTGTGACAACGCGCACCTGTGCAGGTGCTGTTTTTCTGTCATCGATAATAATGCCGGTTGTAAGCTGTGTAATCTGATCTTCAGTGATAGAAGGACGCACTGTAACGCGGTATGTTTTAGGCACATGCTTGGTGGGATGTGTCATTGCATTGGCAAATTCACCGTCGTTGGTGAAAAGAAGCATGCCTTCACTGTCTCTGTCAAGTCTGCCAACAGGATAAACTCTGACAGGCACATCCTTAATGAGCTCTGCAACACATTTTCTGTCCATTTCATCGCTCATAGTTGTTATAAAGCCTCTCGGCTTATGAAGCAGAATATAAGTGAATTCCTTGCGCTTAACAATTTTCTTTCCGCTGACTGTAACTGTGTCTCTTTTAGGGTTGATTTTGTCGCCGATTGAAGCAGTTTTGCCGTTAACCTTAACCTTGCCGTCAGCTATTAACTCTTCACTTTTTCTTCTTGAGGCAACACCGCTTTCAGCTAGAAATTTCTGAAGTCTAACGTTTGAATCAGCCATATAGTTTTTCCTTTCAGTTCAGTAATCTTTTCTTTAATTTAAAATATAATCGTTCTAATATTGAATCATCTTCTGTGGGTGCAATTGCCCTGATGCTTTCACCTGCAATAAGCTCGCTGCTTGCAATAACCCTGCCATTCATCAGAAGCTCCGCTTTGCCTATTATTTCGCCTTTTTCAATCGGAGCATACAAGAAGGCCGGCAAGTATATTTTCTGCCTGATTTCGCCTTTTTCGCCACTGTATGAATAAATAAGGTTGCTGCACTGTGAATCAATGGGCAAAACACTGCTTTCGCCACCGTAAATCCTGATGCTATCAGGAATTCTTAGCAATGCGTTTTCAGCCTTGCTGCAGCTGAAGCCATAATCATAGAGCTTTAAATGATCGTTCCAGTCATCGCCTGCATTAAGTGTAACAGCGACAAGAGTTATATTATCTCTTTCGCAACAGGTAACAAGACATCTGCCACTTTTTTTAGTGAAGCCTGTTTTGATGCCAAAAACTCCGTCAGCAGAGCCGAGAAGCTTGTTATGGTTAGTGAAGGTCATACTGATTTGCGGCTCAAAAAAGCTGACTGTTTTGATTTGAGTTGAACACATTTCCCTAAAAACAGGGTTTTTAATCGCATATGCTCCAAGCAGAGCCATATCATATGCAGTTGAATAGTGCTCCTTACTGTCCAGACCTGATGCAGTTACGAAGTTAGTGTCTTTCATTCCGATTTCGGCAGCTTTAATATTCATCAGGTCAGCAAACTTTTCTTCGCTTTCGCAGAGAAAACTTGCAGTGAGCCGCGCGGCATCATTTCCGCTTTCTAGCATCATACCCCACACAAGAGTTTCTAGACTCATTTTATATCCCTGTTTAAGTCCTATTGAGGAGCCTTCGGTTAAGATATTGCCTGCAGTGACAGTTTGACTGAGGCGGCCGCTTTCAACAGCAATAATTGAAGTCATTATCTTAGTTGTGCTGGCCATTGAACGCCTTGAATAGGCATCTTTTTCATATATGACCTGCAGAGTGTCGGCATTGATCAAAACTGCACTTGCGGCACTCAGCCCGGGCTCATCGGCAGAGTACGCATTAAATGAAAATATAAGTATGAATATAGCAATTAATAACCCTTTTTTAAGCAACAAAGCAACCACCTGCCATTTTTATGATATGCAGGCGGTTGTGTCAAAATTATTATTTAAGAGTTATTTTACTTCTTCGATGGGCGCATCGGGAATAACAACATCTTTCTTTGTCTTGTTCATAAGACCTGTAACCTTATCAAACATTTCGGGAACAAGGTTAACAACTCTTTCAGCTGCATTGTCGTATGCAGTGATGTGCTTAAGAGTAACTTCACCGTTGTTGATAACAAGGAAAGCAACGGGTGTGATTGTAACACCTGCACCGCCGCCACCGCCGAAGAGCTCTTTATTGCTCTTTGAGGGGAAGTCTGCACCGCCTGAAGCGAAGCCGTATGTAACCTTTGAAACGGGGATAATTGTTGTGCCACCCTCAGCGTAAATTGCTTCACCGATTATTGTGCTTGTGTCAACAAGATCACGGATTTTGTCAATTGTTGAGGTGAGAATTGCACCTGCTGATTTTTCTGCCATATTATTTCATCCTTTCATTAATTAACTTGATTTTCTGTTGGTGTTTTTTCATTATTTGTTTTATTTGCGGACTCTTTCTGTGGTGCTTTCTTGCTGCCTCCGATAAGGAATTTAACAGCTACACCAAAGATAAGTCTGAATACCATAGCAAGAGTTGCATTGATGATTTTTCTGACCGTCAGGCTCATATCAATAAAGAATTCACCTTCGGTTTTGTTTGCAAGAAAATCAGGCTCAACGCAAACATCATATTTAGTGACAACGTTATTGTTACATATAAAGCCGAAAACCGGATAAACCTTCTGACAGGTTTCACCGTATTTAATAGCGGTTGAAGCTGCATCGCCGGTGCCGACTCTGATATAAAGGTCAACCTCATCGAATCTGATGCTCTTAAAAATCTTTCCGCCGTAAATACCGAGTATTCTGCCGAGATTTTTTATAACAGCCAGCATGCCGTCATAGCCGTTTGCTTTAACCATTTCAAGAATAGGATTCGGCTTCTTTTCTTTCGGTTTGTCATCTTTCGGCTTTTCGGGTTTGGGAGGCTTTTCCTTCTTAGGCTTGGGTTCTTTTTTAGGTTTATTGGGGTTAGTTGGCAAAATATTCAGTTTTAAAAACAGGTATTTGATGCTCAGATGGATTTTATCATCATAAGCCATCGAAATTCTGACCGGTATTGATAAAACAAGAATGAAAAATCCGATTATACCTGCCAGTACACAAAGGAAAATCTGAAATCCTGTCACTTTCTCACCCCTTTCATTTAGTCCTCTTTATATGTTACCTTAAAAAATCGTTTTCGTCAACTACTTATTCAAAATCTGTTCATTCAGTTTCAGATTTTTTTACTTTTACTCTGCATTTTCCTCTTCAGTGTTCTGTGAGGACTCTGCCGACTCGGGAAGTTCAGGCAATTCATCCAAGGATGATATGCAGAAGCATCTGAGAAATTCAGGCGTTGTGCCGTAAATGAGAGGTCTGCCCGGCAAATCAAGTCTGCCCTTTTCTTCAATGAGAGATTTGCTGCACAGGTTAGTTATAACAGCAGTGCAGTCAACGCCTCTTATGCTTTCAACAAAAGCCTTGGTTACCGGCTGATTATACGCAATTATTGCAAGCACCTCAAAAGCAGCCTGAGATAAAGGAGCGTTTTTCTTGACTTCAATTACCGCTCTGATTTTATCGGCATACTGTTTTTTTGTGCAGATCTGATATTTATTTTCGAGCCTGAGAAGACATATGCCGAAGCTGCTGTCTTCATATCTTTTCTGAAGCTTTTCGAGAGTATCGCGGACAACTATTTCATCGAGCTCGAGAGCAACACAAAGTCGTTCGATTTCTATAGGCTCACCCATAGCAAACAGCACTGATTCCATTAAGGGCAAAAGCTCATTATTGCTCATTTATACTCACCTCATTCTTTTCATATTCATTGTCAAGCAGCGCAAGGTCAAGCTCGCTTATATCTTCATTCTGCTCAATTTCAACCTTGTCACCTGCGCCCCATGCTTTGATTTTATCTGCTTTTATAAGCTCAAGCATAGCAAGGAAGGTTGCAACCATCTCTGAACGAGAGGAAGCATCGGAGAAAAAGTCGTTGAATCTTCTCTTTGCGCCTTTTTTCAGCTTTGAAAATATTCCGTTTACTCTTGATGAAACTGACACTATCTTCTTTGACACAATAGCAGTGAATGCCTCAATTGGCGGCGGAAGCTTCCTTTTGCCTCTGCCGACAGCAGCAAGATAGCTCTTGAACAGTTCTTCACTTTCGTGAAGACGTTCATAGGTTTTATTGGTTTCGATTTTCATTGTGTCGCGATAAAAATAGTCAAAGCCGTCAGCAGTCTCAGCTATCTTTCCTGCAAGAATCTTGCAGTCCCTGTATTCAATGATTTCGCCTGTCAGCTCCTTTTTAAGCTGTTCAGCCTCTTCATATACAGGAAGAAGTGACACCGTTTTGATATAAACGAGTCTTGCAGCCATATCAAGAAAATCGCTGGCAATTTCCATATCAGCCTCTTCCATCTTGCGCACATAGTCAATGTACTGCTCAACAAGAGTGAAAATCGGTATATCGTTGATATTCAATTTGTGTTTATTTATGAGATGCAATAAAAGGTCCATAGGCCCTTCAAAGACATCGAGCTTATATTGAATAACTTCCATTAATGATCTCCTTAAATAAAGGGTGCGCTGCAGATGCTTATTATTATCTTCTGAACGAAGCCTGTTGCAATTGCGATGGGTGTGTCAAGAACACCGAGAATGATCAGAGCAAATACGCCCAGAACGATACATCTTTCATATTGCATAAGCTTATAATAGGTTTTGTCAGGCAGAATTGCACTGAGAATTCTTGAGCCGTCAAGAGGCGGTATGGGAATAAGGTTGAACACTGCAAGTGAAATGTTAACCATAGCAGCATACATAAAGAACAGTGCAATATAGAACATCATATCGTTCACTGCAAGCTTATAATAAATAAGGCAATAAAGGAACATAAAAATGAACGCCATAATGATGTTTGAAACAGGGCCTGCGAGTGCAGTGAGCGCCATATAGGTCTTTCTTTTTGCAGGCTTGAAGTTTCTCATGTTGACGGGAACTGCCTTTGCAAAGCCGAAGCCCACAAGAATAATCATAAGCGAGCCTAAGGGGTCGATATGAGCAAGCGGATTCATGGTAAGTCGACCTGAAAGACGCGCCGTGGGGTCACCAAGCTTATTTGCAACATAGCCGTGAGCAAACTCATGTATGGGCAAAACACAGAAAATTATGAATACGCGGGCGCAAAGACTTATAATAAGTTCCATGGAAAGCCCGTCTTTTAATAAATCAAACAGCATCAGTATTTTTCCTTCCTATCACTATTCTCTGAATGTTATTATAGTCATTTATGACTTCGCTGTCAAAGCCTATAGCTGAAAAAAGCTTTACAATATCTTCACTTTGCTCTTCACCGCATTCAAAAGCCATAAAACCGCCTTTTTTCAGCTTTTTGCTCCATTCATAAACAAGCATACGATAAAAAACAAGACCGTCTTCTCCCCCGTCAAGAGCCATTGAGGGCTCACGTCTGACTTCACTCTGAAGAAAGGGAATTTCCTCACTTTTAATATAAGGCGGATTACTGATAATCACATCAGCTTCAGTCAGTGATTCAAACATTCCGGGGATAAGGATGTCTCCCTGAATGAGCACAGGCTTATCATTACAGCAAAGGTTATCAATGTTTTTGTTCAGGTAACAGATTGCTTCAGGAGATTTTTCGACAAGAAAAACCTTGGCATCAGGACAAAGCTTTTTAACGCTGATGCCTATGCAGCCACTGCCTGAGCATAAATCAAAAACAGTAGGCGATTCATAACAAGCAAGCTGTTCGCAGACATATTCGCAAAGAATTTCTGTTTCGGGTCTCGGAATAAGCACGCCCTGCCCTACCTTAAAGGTGAAGCCCATAAAATCCCATTCGCCTAAAACATACTGAATCGGCTCACCGTCAATACGGCGCTTTGCCATTGTAAGGGCATAGTCACACTGCTTATCGGATATCTCAAGGTCGCCCGAAAGCAAAAATTCACTGTAGCTGATATTCAGCACTTTTTCAATAATAAGACGAGCTTCAAGATTTCCGTCTTCAATATCGTTTGCAGAAAACTCTTTGCAGATATTTTTATAAAGCAGTGCCCTTGTCATATTTTATCGTCCTCAGGATTTTCTGTTATAACAGCTTTAAAAGAAGCTATTGCTACTTCTATCATATCATCGTCAGGCTCTTTTGTGGTCAGTCTCTGCATCCACAGACCGGGGGCGGCAAGAATTCTGACAAAAATGTTGTCGTGTCTGCCCGCGTACTTGATGAACTCATAGCTGAGGCCTGTGATAAGAGGCAGAATAAGAATTTTGATTGCCATCCAGATAATCGTCTGATCGCGAAGCTCAGGGGCAATAACGGATATTGCAGATGAGATAACCACACTGATAATTATAATAACAAAGATGAAGCTGGTGCCGCAACGCGGGTGAAAGCGTGACTGCTTTCTGATGTTTTCAACAGTGAGCTCGCAACCGTTTTCATAGCAGAAAATTGTTTTGTGCTCTGCACCGTGATACATAAAAGTGCGCTTAATATCTTTCATCAGTGAAACGAGTGCGATATATATTACAAAAATTATCATTCGGATTATACCCTCAAACAAAGCGCGGTAATTTGTAAGAGCTTCACCTGAAAGTTTGTTTATAAAATTGACGCATACTGTGGGAAGATAGAAGAAAAGACCAAAGGCCAGAAGCATGCCGAGAATGCTCGCAACACCTGTGAGCACACCCATAACCTTTTTGTTGATGTGGGCATTTAGCCATTTGTCAAGCTTTGACATATTTGCCTCATCATCCTCAATATCTTCAAGGCCCGACTTTTCAGCGGACATCATAAGGCATTTATAGCCGAAAATCATTGATTCAATATAAGCAACAACACCTCTGATCAAAGGCCATCCGAGAGGCTTGAACTTATCTTTGGCATGCTTGAAATCAACCATTTCAGTGTCTATGCTGCCGTCAGGTGTTCTTACGGACACTGCCGCACCCTTTGGTCCTTGCATCATAATACCTTCAATAAGTGCCTGACCGCCGACAGATGTTTTGTGAAGTGATTTTTCTTTATTGTTAAGCAAATTTATTCCTCCTTACTCTCTGCAGGCAAGAAAATTTCAACAGTAGTGCCTTTATTAAGTTCACTTGAAATATTAATCTCACCGGAGTGCTTTTTAATGATTTCATCAGCAACTGCAAGGCCGATACCGGTACCTCTCACAGTGTTATTTGATTTATAAAATTTCTCTTTAACGTGAGGAAGATCCTTGTCGGAGATTCCGCATCCGTTATCACTGACAGATATTTTAACATATTTCTGCACAGTTTCAAGTAAAATTTCAATTTTTCCGTCTTTGTCGGTGTATTTTATTGCATTATCAATTATATTTATCAGCACCTGACGGATTTTATCCACATCACCGATGACATAGACATCTTCATCACAGCGATCACTCAGCCCGAGAAATTTGCCCTCCTCCTCTGAATTCTGCTTATAGAAACCGTAAACCTTGTGAATAAGCTGTGTAAGATTAAATCTTTGTGAAATAATCTTCATGCCTGAGCTTTGCATTCTTGAAAAATCAAGAAGCTCTTCAACCATAACGGAAAGTCTTGTTGTTTCATCGACGATGATGTCCAGGCCTTTATCGAGAATTGTTTTTTCATATCCCACATTTTTGAGGGTTTCACCCCAGCCCTTGATAGCTGTGAGCGGAGTGCGTATTTCGTGCGAAACTGTTGAAATAAAATCGTTTTTCATCTTATCAATTTCACTCAGCTGAAGAGCCATATTGTTGATAGAATCGCACAACTCCCCTATTTCATCGTTATAATAATCATAATCAATCCTTACGCTGAAGTTGCCCTTGGCAATTTCACCTGTTGTTTTGCATATATCGGTAACAGGATTGACAATTGATGAAACAAAATATAAGCCTGAAACTGTGATGAGAATAACAATGAGTACGAAGGCTATCAGTACAACAAGAGCTATAATAAACAGCTGATTATACATTTCTTCCATTGAAATAAGATATCTGACCGCACCGAACTGCTTTCCCGATTCATCGCGAAGAATATATGACATAGCCGTTACAGGCTCGCCCGAGTCAAGTCTTTGCAATTTGACACCGATATTATCCTCAGCCTCAAGTGCAAGCTTATAGTCTTCCATTTTGCTGGAGGTGGCAACATTAAAGCCACTGGACGAAACGATCATTTTGCCGTTTTTATCGATTACCCAGACCTCCATAATATCACGGTAAAGGAAGTTTTCAACAAATTTATATGCACCGAGTGTGAACTGGTCGCTGTCACCGTTATTGTAAGCTGCAAAAAAGCTGTCAACGGATTTAGAGTTTCTGGCTCTTATTGTGAGCTCGGCTGAATTATAAAAGCGGGTTGAAGCAGAAAAAATAATTATGCAGGAGAAAGTGAAAAGAATAGCAATAATTACAAGAAGGATATGCTTTATCCATCTGCTTTTAATCGAGCTTTTCATAAAATTCTCCTTTACTGATTTTATTCTACCCATCTGTAGCCTCTGCCCCATACAGTTAAAAGATGCTCAGGTGTTGATGAATTATCTTCTATTTTCAGACGTAAACGCCTTATGTTGACGTCAACAACCTTTTCATCACCGTAATATTCATCGCCCCACACGTGCTCAAGAAAAACATTTCTCGGAATTGTTGTGTCGGGATGCTTGAAAAAGCATTCGAGAATATGGTACTCAATCTGTGTGAGCTCAATTTCCTTTTCTCCCTTTAAAAGAACGTGCTTTTTAAGGTCAAGGCTGAATTCACCGAGTGTTATGATATCTTTTGAGGATTCGCTGAGAATCTTTTTGCTGTAGCTGACTCGTCTGAATAAAGCTTCAACTCTGGCAATAAGCTCAGTTGTTGAAAAAGGCTTAGTAATATAATCATCGGCTCCGCTGATAAGGCCGTGAATCTTATCCTGCTCCTGAGTCTTTGCGGTCAGAAAAATGATACCAACATTCATATCCTTGCTTCT
Organism: Acutalibacteraceae bacterium; assembly: GCA_045592465.1. Taxonomy (GTDB): domain Bacteria; phylum Bacillota; class Clostridia; order Oscillospirales; family Acutalibacteraceae; genus UBA6857. Next base: position 35,230 of record JAZNUW010000110.1, read on the forward strand.
TATGTAATTGCACGCCTCAATACCGTCACATTCGGGCATCATTATATCAAGGAGAGCAATATCAATTTTATCTGCAAAAGCATCATATTTTTCTTTAGCATCATTGCCGTTTTCCGCTTCGATGGTTTCATATCCGGCAAGTCTGAGGTTGATTGTAATAAATTCTCTTATAGCTGATTCGTCTTCAGCAACTAAAATTGTTTTCATATCATATTCACCCCAAAATCATATTATTTAAAATCTTTTTCTGTGTAACACCAAGCTCTTCGCCCCTGTCAAATATTCTGTAATAGTAATACTGACCTTTATTGTTACGAAGATAATCATAGTCCGTTGAGAAAAATGAGATAGACTTTTCTTCTGTAACGGTTTTGATTGCAAAATAAGGTGCTCCGCAGACAAGGCGGCCGCCGCTATATTTAAGCTGACAGAAAGTGAGCACACCCTTTGAAAGATCGTTCTCTACAGTAACGTTACCTATCCAGCTCTCATCAAATCTGAAGGAATACCCTGCCTGGAAATTAATCAGACGGTACTCAACGGTTTTAAAGCCTGAGGATGAAATCTGTACCCATTTGATTATTGGCTGACCATTGTCTGAGCTTCGCTCAACCGACACAACACTGCTTGCAGGCAGAAGCTCTTCAATCGGCACCTCAATTAGACCGTCGTCATTTATATCTGCAGAAAAAACGCCTGTTGCTCTTGATGTTATGGCACTGAGATTGACACCGTTGAAAACAGGCTTGTCGAATTTGTTTTCTGCGCTGTTCCAATAAAGGCAATCCGTTGCCATACCGCTGTCAATTTTATAGCCGTCAATATAAATCTTTTTCATGTTATCTTCAACATTTTTGTCACTGACAACTGATGTGACAGATGCAATCGATCTGTCAAGAGGTATACCCGCAATCTCAGAAATTCCTTTTTTGGTATAGGATAAAAATACGGCGCGGTACTCATTTTCAGGTGCATTAGGCACTGCTGAATATTTAAGTGAAAGAATATCGAGAACACCGTCTGAATCAATATCGATAATTTCAAAATGGGAATAAGAATCGTCAAACACAGGCCTGATGGAAACACTGTCGCCTTTTCTTGCTATTTTATAAACACTGAGAAGCTTTGAATAGTCATCCTGATAGGTTGTCCAGCCAACAATAATTTCTTTGAGCTTGTCACCGTTGAGATCGGCGAATTTTATTTCCTGAATCTGATTATGAAGGCTTTCAAAATCAGCAATACTCTGCCATTTGCCGTCAATTGAATCGAGAACATTCATTCTCACAATATCAATTGCATCCTTGCCTGAATAAAAAACAATAACTTCGTTTTCATTGTCACCGTCAAGATCGATAAAGGTATATGCCGATCGGTAATCACCTTTAAGAGGCTGCTTTAAAAGATATGTATCGCCTACGCTTTCTTCAAAAGCAAGTTGAATTGCCAGGTTTTCACCCTCAACCTTAGGCGGTTTCATCAAAGAATTAACAGGCTTGAACTCGGACACAAGAAAAATCAGAGCTGCAGCCAGAATTACTGCTGTGAGCACAAGTCCAATTGAATACTTTTTCATACAGCCACTCCTTTCACGTTTTGCTTTATATTTTAATATACAAACCTGATTTTAACTTAAAAAATCAACAAGAGGTTTAATGTCAAGTGAAGTGAAAGCCGAAATAAAATTCATAAATTCGGCAGCAATTTTCTTAACACCGCCGCTGACATCACTTTCAATGTTAAGGGGCATAATCGGGTCATGAACACTGAGTCTGAGAAGAAGCCAGCCCTTCATATCATCCGAATCAAAGAACACGCGGATGCCCTCGCGGTTGTCATCGGCAACACGCCAGCCTTCAGAGGCCGTTGCATAAGCCAGAAGCTCTGAAATCACACCGTTGCCGTAGCTTCTGAAATCATCTTCATTTATTTTAAAACGAAGCTCAGCCTCCTCGGCAGGGTCCTTAAGGCAGGAAATAAGGCTGTCGAGCTTTTTGCTCTCCTTGCCCATCTGAGCCATTTTAATAACAATTTTTGTCACAAGATAAGCGCCGTCATCAAGATAATAGTTATCTCTGAAAGCCGCATGGCCTGATGTTTCAATTGCAAGCGGACAGTTGACTCCTTCACTTTCAAGGCGAAGCTGCTCGTTGATAACATTTCTGTAGCCTCTCTTGAATCGGTAATGAACACCGCCTAAATGGTTGTTTATAAAGTCTGTAAGGCCTGTTGAGGTGACACTGTCGGTTACAATTGTACCACCCTTGTTGTTTTCAAGAGCAATTATTGATGCAAGAGCGACGAGTCTGTTGCGGTTGATTTCTTTGCCGTTTTCGTCAACACAGCCTGCTCTGTCAACATCAGTGTCAAAAATTATGCCAAGGTCAGCGCCGTTATCGGTCACAGCCTTGCAGATAGATGCCATAGCCACTTTATTTTCAGGGTTTGGTGCATGATTCGGGAACATACCGTCCATTTCAAGAAACTGACTGCCTGTAACGTCTGCGCCTAAAGGTGCAAGAACATTCTTTGCATAAAATCCGCCCACACCGTTGCCTGCGTCAACAACAATTTTATATCCGTCAAGAGGCTTTGACTCAGGTGAAACACCGAGTTCGGCGCAAATCATTTTTCGCAGTTCACACGAATAAACTGACATAAAGTCATATTCTTTCACGTCAGGTACTCTGCCGCTGCTTATATGGTCCTCACAAGCCAGTTCAGTGATTCTCTCAATATCTTCGCCGTTAAGACCGCCCTGAGCAGTAAAGAACTTAAGGCCGTTTTTATTAAACGGATGATGGCTTGCAGTTATCTGAACGCTTGCCTGACAATCGAGATATACCGTCGTCATAAACATAGCGGGAGTCGATGCATAGCCACAGTCATAAATCTCAAAACCGAATTCGCCGAGAGCTGCTATAACCTGATTTTTAATTCTCACAGCTGAAATTCTTGAATCGTGGCCAACTGCAACCTTTTTAACATCTCGGCCCGTTTCCTTCAGCCATTTGCAAAAACCGATTGAAAGATCAAATACCGCTTTATCGGTGAGCTCAATCTCTTCACCTGCAACGCCATCTGCAGCAGTACCTCTTATATCTGAGCCGCTTTTGAGTTTCTTATAAATATTTTCCATAATTATTCTCCTTTTGCCGTTAATTCGTCAGTTATTTCACTGAGAAATTTATACATAGGTGTGAAAGCTCTCAGGGCATAAATCAGTTCTTCCTTAATTGAGCCGTCGATAAGCTTTGACATATCGTTTGAATAGTGTGTGAAGCCGAAATTTTTAGCATTATAAAACAGTCTGAGCTTTTTATCAGCATTTTCAATTCCGGGTCTATCCTTTTTATATGAGTCCATATAGAGCTCAGCACCTGTTATTTCAACACCCTTAAGTGCCTTTCTGAACTCTGAGGGCTTTTCAATAAGTTTCTTTCTGAATGCCTCAAGCCCTGTTGCGTCAAAACGGAACATAGCAACGCCGTAGCTGTAACCCTCAGGAAAAAACTCAAACCACATACACGGAAAGTTTTCCCACTGATGCTTATCTCGCATAAACATACACCAGATGTTGCTTCTGTATAATTCCTTGTTTTTGGAATAACGCGTGTCACGTCTGACTCTCGACACCATTTTTGTGGGAATAAGATTCATTTTCGGGTCAATGCGATAAAGTTCATCGCTCAGATCCGAGCAAAGCTGACGCATTGGAACTATTGACATTCTTTTTATGTCGTCTTTTACACTCTCATAAAAATCTCTTGAATCATTAAATTTATTCATTTCAAGAAGCATAAAGCCATTGGCATCAAAGCCCTTGAATTCACCCATTTCAGTTACCTTCTTTTTCAAGTACTTTCAAAACATTCTCGGCAGCGTACATAACAGCAACCTTGGCCGAATGGAAATTGAGGCCGCCCTGAAGCCAGACTGCATAAGGCTCACGCAAGGGAGCATCAGCTGAAAGCTCAATTGAAGAGCCGAGCGTGAAGGCACCCGCAGCCATAATTACCTTGCTGTCATAGCCGGGCATTTCCCACGGCTCAGGTGTAACAAAGGAATCAACAGGTGAACCTTTCTGTATGCCCTGACAAAAGGCAATGAGATTTTCACTGTTTCTGAGTCTTACAGCCTGAATGATATCGTGTCTTATTTCACCGCTGACAGGTGTTGGATCAAAGCCGAGAAGAGTGAACAGTGCTGCTGTGAAAGCAGCCGTTTTAAGAGCCTCACCCACAACATGGGGTGCAGAAAAGATTCCCATAAACAGCTCTCTGGAATGGCCGAGAGTTGCACCGACTTCTCTTCCGAGTCCGGGAGTTGTGAGTCTGAAGGCACACTTTTCAACCAGTTCTTTTTTGCCTGCTATATAACCGCCGGTTCTTGCAATACCGCCACCGGGATTTTTAATAAGTGAGCCTGCCATAAGGTCAGCACCGACATCTGTAGGCTCGAGTTTTTCAACAAATTCACCGTAGCAGTTATCAACCATTACAACTGCATCGGAGTTTTCTCTTGTTATTTCAACAATTTTTTTGATTTCGGAAACGCTGAGTGAGGGTCTGAGGCTATAACCTCTTGAGCGCTGGATATAAACCATTTTGACATCACCATGAGTGAGTCTTTCGGCAATTGCATCATAATCTACTCTGCCGTTTTCATCAAGAGCAACCTCATCATACTTTACGCCGTAATCCTTAAGCGAGCCCATATCGTTTCCGTCATCGGCAATTCCGATAACAGGCTGAATTGTGTCATAGGGCCTTCCTGTTACAGAAAGCATTGTGTCTCCGGGTCTGAGCACTCCGAAAAGAGCAACTGTGAGTGTATGAGTGCCGCAGGTGAAGTTATGGCGTACCATTGCATCCTCAGCGCCGACAGCCTGAGCAAACACGCGGTCTATAACCTCTCTGCCCCTGTCGTTGTAGCCGTAGCCTGTGCTTTCAGAAAACATTCCCTCACTGACATTGTTATCAATGAAAGCCTTGAGCATTTTTTTCTGATTATATTCTGTTACTTCGTCTATTGCAAGAAATTCGCACTTAGCCTTTTCAAGGGCTTTACATGACAATTCCTCGACTCTTTTATCAAAACTAAACATATTTAATTTCCTTTTTAATTCTTCAATAATGTATAAAATGAATATTGCCTGCGAAAACGAAACCCAGATGCTCATAAAAGCCGCATGCGGAATCGTTGAGCGCAATAACATAAACTTCTTTATTTTCACTTATCAGCTCATTGACGGCTGACATAACTGTTTTTCTGCCAAGACCCTTACCACGCGCTTGAGTGCTTGTTGCAACTGCACTGAGTATTGCAGAATTTTCTGTCTCACTGCTTGTTATAACCGACGAAAGCAGAATTCCGTTTTCAACAACACCTTTACTTCTTGAAAGCCCCCTTCTGTTTCTGAAGGTAAAATCAGAAAGCCAAGAAAGATAAGCCTCATCAGAATCTTCGAATGAACCCGGGATATTCTGAGAAACAAGGGAATAAAGCTGCTTATAATAAGCTTCATCAATGCTTCTTAAGCTTTCACAGTCTGCATTTCCGCGGAAAACATATGATTTCTTCACAGCAGCATGGGCGTAGCCTGAATTCGATGAAAAATACTCATCACAGACAAGCTCGTTAAATGAAAGCATATCGCAAAAATCTCTGAGTTCACGGATATCACAGCCTTCGGCTACTTTAACTGTAATATTATCATAAAACTTTGCCACAACGCCTTTTATTTCACCGTCAAAGATGCTGATCCAGACACTGAAGAAATCTCTGTTAAAGCCATAAGAAAGACAGTAGCAGGCTATTCTCGTACCGATAAGATCACCCGAGCAGAATCCGAGAATGCTCCCGAGGTCACTTTCATTAGCCATATTAAGCATTGGCGTACTCCTCAAACAAGGCCTTTGCAAGCTCAAAGCAGGAATTCATATCCCTTTTGTCGCCGACAGATGTGCCTGAATGAATATATCTGCAGGGTAATGAAACAGCTATTGTGTAAACACCTTCACACGCCTTATGAATTGCGCCTGCATCGTTTCCGCCCGCAACAGTTGTTTTAGGCTGAACGGGGATGTTCTTTTCCTTGGCAAGTCTGAAAGCACCCTTGAACATATCCATGTTATATATAGTTGATCTGTCCATGAATGAGACTACGGCGCCTTTTCCCTGAATACACACTGAATTTTCTTCACTGACACCTGAAATATCAGATGCGGTGGTGGCTTCAAGCACAATTGCATAATCGGGCCTTATGCTGAAAACAGCAGGACCTGCACCTCTGCAGCCCACCTCTTCCTGAACAAGAAAGGCAAAATGACAGTCATAGTCAAGCTCTGATTCAATCAATTTAAGCATAATTGCACAGCCGAAACGGTCATCAATTGCTTTAGCTTTGATTTTGTCCTTGCCGAATTCAACAAAATCTGATTCAAAATAAACACAGTCACCAATTGAAACGGCTTTCTCTGCTTCTTCTTTAGAGGATGCACCGATGTCGATATAAAGCTTGTCAAGTGAAGGAACTGTCTTTTCTTCGTCACCCTGAGTGAGATGAAGAGCCTTGTTGCCGATTACGCCTGCAACGCCTTTTTCGCCGACTCTGACACATCTGCCTGCAACAACCTTAGAATCAACTCCACCAACATTGGTGAAGCGAAGACAGCCATTATCGCAAATATATGTCACAATGAAACCGACCTCATCCATGTGAGCTGAAAGCATCACCTTATTTTTAGCGGCGGCCTTACCCTTTTTGAAAGCGAGAATATTGCCCATGGGGTCAACGGTATAATCACACTTTCCGTCAATTCGGCTGATTATATAATTTCTTACGTTTTTTTCATCGCCGGATATACCGTTGATAAGGCAAAGCTCTCTGAGAGTTTCAAGCATTATATTCAGCCTCCTTTTTAAGAAGATATTCAGCAATAAGCTGCGCTGTGTTTTCAACATCCTTAAGGGATATCACTTCATTTGCCGTATGCATATATCTGAGCGGTACTGACAAAAGCGCGGTTTTAACACCGCAGCCGGTTATGTTGATGGAATCGGCATTAGTACCTGTTCTGCCGCCCATAACATCGTGCTGATAGGGTATATTTCTGCTCTTTGCAATATCAATAAGCTCGTTGGTAAATTCTCTGTCAAGAGTCGGGCTTATGCCGATAGAGGGACCTGCACCGAGCTTGATGGTCTGAGTTTTATCGGTGTATGCGTCGTCGCCGAAGCCGACATCAACAGCAATAGCATAATCGGGCATAAGAGAAAACGCACCCGTCTTTGCACCGCTGCCGCTTGTTTCCTCTTGCGTGGAAAACAAAACGCTGACACGGATATTATGAAGCTTATTATGAGTGAGCTCAAGAGCGCGCAAAATAGCGGCAACACAGCATCTGTCATCAAAAGCCGATGAGGATATCTTATCACCGAGCATTTCGTGTGAAACACATCTGAGAGTGATTCTGTCACCGATTTCAACAAGGCTTTCGGCAGTTTCTTTATCATACCCTATATCCACTGCCATTGTTTTTATATCAAGACTTTCCTTTTTGTCGCCCTTCTGCAGATGAGGAGGCACCGAACAAATAACTCCGAAAAGCTTCTGCTTTGCGTGAACAATAACCTCCGCACCGGTCAGAACACGTAAATCCATTCCGCCGACCTTATCAACAAGCAGAAAGCCCTTTTCATCAATAGCTCTGACAACCATGCCTATCTGGTCAATGTGGGCATCAAGGAGAATGTGAACACTGCCCTCACCCATTGTTCCGCGTACATTGCCAAGGCGGTCCGTTTGCGTATTCATATATTTGCTCAGAAGCTCTGCCGAATAACAGACCGCCTCTTTTTCGTCACCTGAAGTTCCGCACTTTTCAGCCAGAGAAAAACAAAGATGTTTCAAATCCATAATCTATTCCTTCTTAAAAAATCATATTCTTAGTTATTATACTCTCTTGACGCATAAAAATCAACCGAAAACAGAGTAATTTGCCCCTTGTAAAAGCAAAAAAGTACGCAGGATAATTCCCGCGTACTGATAATATGCGATTATTCTTTTGTTTTCGGTGCGTCATCAACTCTTGTGCTGAAAAGAAGGGATATGCACCATATAGCGCCAAGAGCAACAAGGGTGTAAATGATCCTGCTGATAATGGCGTTTTGTCCGCCGAAAATCCAGGCCACAAGATCAAACTGAAAAATGCCGATAAGTCCCCAGTTGATGCCACCGATAATTGTAAGAATCAATGCAATTTTGTCAAGCATGTAAATTCAACTCCTTTTGATTCTATTATGAGCTGAATTAAAAGCTTTATTCACAAAAATCAAAACTCACTTGCCATAACTGCTGAGCCGAAAACATTTTTCACGATTTTAAAATCGTTTTTTAGATAAAATTTAATTGCAGGCTTATTGCTCATACCACAGGAAAGCATAACATTATTAATCTTCTTTGATTTGAGATGTGCCTTCAGTTCGTTCATAAGTCTTGTGCCGACACCCTGACCCTGACAGACATCGAGAATATCAATGTGAAGATGTGCGGGATATTTCTTTGAATAAACCTTATGAGTGAGAATTTCACCGAGCATCATTGTGTAATAATTAAAGCCCATTTCTCTGATTTCAGGCAGATAAAATCTCTTCATTGTTTCATAGAAATCATAGAAGTTTTCGCTGCAGAGTATGTATCCGACTGCTTCATCATTTTCGTTGACTGCAACAAAAATGTTCTCAGGCTCATTCTCAGTGTAATAATCGTTGAATGCCACTGTTAGAAAATCCTGATCAATTTTCTTTTCGTGAGGCAGTTTTGATGTTTCAATGCAGATCATTCTTAATCTTTCTTTGTCCTTTGGCTGATACTTTCTGATGTTAATCATAATTTCATCTCCCATATAAGCTTTGACGATGTTGAAACGCCTAAAGCTCCGTTTTTAATTGCATTTTCCACTTCGGTTGTTTCACTGACAAGTCCACCCACAATAACAGGCACTTCGAGTGTGTTGCTCAGCTGCTTTGTGATTCTCGGCATAATGCCCGGCAAAATTTCTATTGCATCGGGCTCAATCATCTGTGAAGCCTTGACAGCTGTGTCGATGGAAAGAGAGTCAATGATAAAAATTCTCTGCACAGTGAGAAGACCAAGACTCTTGGCTGCTTTCAGCTGACTGTTTTTAGTTGAAATTATGCCGTCAGGCTTAACCTCTTCACTGATATATCTGAGTGCAACAACGTCCTTTGAGAAGCCGTCGAGCAAATCAACGTGTATAAATATTATTTTTCCTTTTGCCTTTGCTTTTATAACAGCATCCTTTATATTGAATATGCTGCCGCACAAAAGAAACACTACTGAGCAGTCAGAGTCAAGAGCTGCATCAAGATTGCTCAGATCCTTAACCGCAGCAATAATCGGTTTGCTCTTCATTGTTTCAATAAAAATATTTTTCATTATCACAACTCACCTTTCAATGCTCTGTCAATAATACCGCGTAATTCCTCAACACCGTCTCCCTTTGTTGCGGAAAACGGAACAACACATATATTGCCATACTTTGTAAGAACACCGCAGATGCTCTCAAGCTGAGACATTCTCTCACCTTTATTGAGCTTATCACATTTTGTCAGAGCAACAACGAAGGGTATTTCACATTCCTTCATATATTCTATCATTTCGATATCCTGGGTGCTGGGCGCGTGTCTCATATCTATAAGCTGAACAACAAGACGAAGATCTCTGCCTGAGGAAAAATAGCTTTCCATAAGGTCGCTCCAACGCTTCTTTTCGTCATGTGAAACCTTAGCATAGCCGTAACCGGGAAGGTCAACAAGACGGCAAGTATCAAGCTTGAAGAAATTGATAGTAACGGTTTTTCCGGGCATTGAGCTGACTCTGGCAAGACTTTTGCGCCCCATAAGTCTGTTAAGCAAAGAGCTTTTTCCGACGTTTGACCTGCCTGAAAAAGCTATCTCAGGCAAATCTGATTCACGAAGCTGGCCTGCTGTTCCGAAGGATGTTTCGAATATTGCATTATCAAATCTCATTTGCTTCCCTCCCTGAATTGCGCATGGGTGCGCCTATATTTTTATTACCTCTTGTTATTTTAACCGAGGATTTTTTATCACTGAGACGGGCAGTTGCTCCGATAAGAGCCGCTGCAAAAACCTCCTGAGCATTTGAAACAGGAATAAATTCAAGGCTTTCTCTCACCACTGCATCAAGCTCCCATAAATCCGACATATTTTCTTTGGGAATAATTACCTTTTTTGCACCGGATTTATAGGCAGCCATACTCTTTTCTCTCAGACCGCCGATTTTCATAACTCTGCCCGTAAGTGAAATTTCACCTGTCATTGTTATAAAACGGTCGACCTTGAATCTGCCCACAGCAGAAAGAATTGCCGTAGCCATTGTCACGCCTGCCGACGGTCCGTCCTTGGGCACAGCACCTTCAGGTGCGTGAATATGAATGTCATTTTTCGCAAAGAAATCTGAATCGATGTTATATTTATCTGCTATGCTTCTGACAAAGGTCAGCGCCGTCTTAGCAGATTCCTTCATAACATCGCCAAGGTTGCCCGTAAGCTCAAGCTTACCCGTACCCGGTGTGACCACAACCTCAACCTGTGTTATTGTGCCGCCGACACTCGTATATGCAAGACCGTTGACAACACCGATAAGGTCATCGTCTTCAATAGCTTCAGGCATAAATTTCTGTGGACCGAGAAGCTCTTTGATAACTTCAGGTGTTATGCTGATTCTTTTTTCGGGCTCAGAAGAAAGTCTGACAGAGCATTTCCTCATAAGCGAAGCTATAACCTGCTCGAGTCTTCTGACACCGGCTTCACGTGTGTAGCCTTCAATAAGGAATCTCACTGATTTATCGCTGAAACGGATATTATTTCCTGTAAGTGCGTGCAGTTTCATCTGCTTTTTAATCAGATGCTTCTTCGCTATCATCAGCTTTTCTTCAGGAGTGTAGCTTGAAAGCTCTATGATTTCCATTCTGTCGAACAAAGGTGACGGAATGGCAGATGCATCGTTTGCCGTTGTGATAAAAAGCACCTTACTCAGGTCAACAGGGAATTCAAGATAATTATCTCTGAAGGTGTTATTCTGCTCAGGGTCAAGAACCTCAAGAAGCGCCGATGCAGGGTCACCCTTATAGCTTGTGCCGAGCTTATCAATTTCATCAAGCAAAACAATAGGATTCATAGATTTTGCCTGAGTCAGAGCATTTATAATTCTGCCCGGCATTGAGCCGATATAGGTCTTTCTGTGGCCTCTGATTTCAGCCTCGTCATTAACACCGCCAAGAGCAAGGCGCACATATTTTCTGCCCATTGCCTCTGCAATACTTCTGACTATCGAGGTCTTACCTACACCCGGAGGGCCTACAAGACAGATAATCTGACCCTTGACATTTTCAGTTCTTGCTCTGACAGCAAGCATTTCTATGAAGCGCTCTTTGACCTCTTTGAGGCCGTAATGGTCTTTTTCAAGCTGCTTCTCAGCATTTGAAAGATCGTAGTTATCCTTGGTGTAATTGCCGAAAGGAAGACCGAGAGCCGTGTCAAGATAAACTCTGACGACAGAGGCATCAGCACCGCCTGCCTGCATTTTTGAAATTTTTGAGCACTCATAAAGAAGCTTATCTTTTATCTCATCATTACAATCAAGGTTCAGTATTTTTTCTTTATAGTTCTGAGCTTCAAAGCCAGGCTCTTCTTCGCCTCCGAGCTCAACGGAAATGGCTCTCATTTTCTCACGCAGATAATATTCTCTCTGATTTTTATCCATCTGCGCCTGGGTTCTGTTTTCAATGTCAATTTCACAGTGCAGAATCTCGAGCTCTTTTCTCAGAAGCACATTCAGCTTCTGCAATCTGATAAAAACATCGAGCTCACCCAGAACAAACTGTCTGTCTTTATAATCAGTGAGAACGGTGTTTGCAATTTCATCAGCAAGGGAGCCCGCATCTTCGTTTATAAACACTTTTCTGGCGTACTCGACAATATCTGCAGGTGAGTTGCTGACATATTCCTCAAATGAGTTTTTGACCTTTCGCATGAGGGCATCAACTTCAAAATCGCTGTAATCACCCATAAACTCACGCGCACGTCTGACGTCGCAGATATAACAGCCGTCATCTGAGAGATATGGCTTGAGCATAACACCTCTGCTCTTTGTTTCAACAACAATTTTATAGCTGCCCGTCTCACTGTCTTTGTTGATCTGTCTTATAACGGCAATAACGCCGATTTTAAACAATTCATCCGGCTGAGGATCCTCAACGGAAATATCCTTCTGAGTGACAAGAAGAACCTGCTGATCTTCTGACATGGCCTTATCAACAGCAGCAATTGATTTTTTTCTGCCTACTTCGAAGTGAAAGCGAAGATCGGGAAAAACAACAATTCCTCTCAGTGGTATAACGGGTATTGACTTATATATTAATTTAGTTGCCATTAACTTAACATCCTTTGAATTCAGTTGAAAATTTCATATTATTATACTACATAAGCGCATATAAAATCAACACAAATATGTAAATTTAAGATAAGTAAATATTTTAGCTCTGACTGCATATAAATTAACATAACGGTTTAGGAGCTGTTTTTCTTGGTTATTAAAATTAACAAACTGTTTCTTCTGCTTTTAACAATTTCCGTTCTTATTATCAGCTGTGCTTTTATTATGAAGTCGGCAACCGATAACAGTACCGCATCAGGCGAGGTCTATATCAGAGTGCCCGTGATTATGTATCACCACGTAACAAGGGATAAAGAAAAGGCGGGCAATTATACAGTAACAACCGAGGAGCTTGAAAGCGACCTTAGTTACCTGAAATCAAAAGGGTACTCTGCCGTAACACCGAAGGATCTGATTGATTATGTAAATTCTGATGTCAGCCTGCCCGAAAAGCCCATATTGCTGACCTTTGATGACGGGTTTGAAAGCTACTATGCACTTGCAAAGCCTCTTTTTGAAAAACACAATATGAAAAGCTCAGTTTATATCATAGGTGATGCCGCTGACCTTTACACAAGAGTGTGCGATCATAACATAAGCTATTCTAATCTCAACTGGGATCATATTAAAGAACTGGTCTCCTCCCCTCTTTTTGAGGTTGGAAGTCATACCTATGATCTGCACCACAACGAAAAAGGTGAACGCAAGGGTATGAGCAGACTCGACGGTGAATCAGTTTCGGAATATTATAACGTCATCATCACAGATCTTAAAAAGCTTCAGAATCGATTTACCAAGTACGGCATAGATGCACCTGTTTCAATCGCATATCCTTACGGTGCATATGACGAACATACGAAATCAATTGTGAAGCAAGCAGGATTCAAGGTCAGCTTTACCTGCGAAGAAAGAATAAACCGTATCGCCAAGGGTAACGAAGACTGCCTTTATAATTTGGGGCGATATAACAGAGTGTCAGGCATTTCAACCCAGGAATTTTTCAGCAAAATAATAAATCAGGAATAAAAAATTCCTGATTTACAAATTATTCAAATGCATTTTTTAAGGCGTTGAGGTTTTTTCTCATAAGGCTGATGTAGCCTTCACCCTTTGCGAAATCCTCTGCCGATATCACGTGGCATGAATACAGTGTTTCAACAGCGGCATTTGCCGAATCGGCAATAGTAGCGGCAACGTTGCCTTTTGATAAATCAACCTTGAATATCACTCCTATATTATGCTCAGCTGCTTTGTCAATAAGCTCCGAAATAGTTTTAGGGTCAGGCTCTGCCTGAGCTGAGCAGCCGGGGAAGGCCGAATAATAATTAAGGTTGTATCTTTTGGCAAAATAGGCGAAGGGGAATCTGTCGCCAACGATAATAAATTTATCACTGTTTGCCGAAATAAGTGACTGAAAATCGGCATCAAGCGCACGCAGTTCATCAGTATATCTATCGGAATTTTCGCGATAATATGACGCGTTGCTTTCATCGCAATCAATAAGTGCAGCTGTGATAGCTTCGGTTATTATAATTGCATTAAGCGGTGAAGTCCAGACATGCTCATCATAGTTTTCGTCGTGTGAATGAGAATGGGAATGCCCGTGGTCATCTTCACTTTCCTGAAGTTCAACAAGCTCCGTCATTCGGATTATTTTAACATCTTCTCCCACGTTCTGCAAAATATTTTCTGTCCATTTATCGCTTTCACCGCCACCGTAAACAAAGATATCGCACTGTTCAATTTTCATGATATCTTCAGGTGTCGGTTCAAAGGTATGGCTTTCTTCACCCGGAGAAAGAAGCATAATAACATCAGCCTTATCACCCGCAACTTCTCTTGCAAAATCATATTGCGCAAAGGTAGTTGTAACAAGGGTGATTTTATTTTTTTCATAGTCTGTTAAACTCTCACCGGCAAAAAGCAGAAAAACGGATGATAAAACTGCAATAACAGAAACTGTCAATACAAGCACTCTTTTAATAACCGCCGATGTGTTTAATGCCAGAAGTCTGTTGATAAGTGAAAAAACAGCAAGCACGGCAATATTAACGCACACAACACTGGCACCTGTAGGCGCTTCGAATTTAATTGAGATAATAAGTCCTGCCAGAAAACAGAAAACGGAAATAAAAGCACCTGTCACAACGACCTTTTTAAAGCTTTTGCATAATCTCATGGAAGTTACTGTCGGGAAAATAATCAGTGAAGAAATCAGCAAGGCGCCCATCATTTTCATGCCTATAACAATTGTTACGGCTGTCAGCGATGAAATAAGCATATTATAGACGTTGGTCTTTGTGCCTGTTGCTTTTGCAAAGCTTTCGTCAAAGGTCACTGCGAAAATTTCATTATAAAATATTCCGAACAGTGAGATAACAACAACAGACAGCACTGAGCTGATAATAACATCAGCCTCACTCATTGTCAGGATGCTGCCGAACATATAGTTGTAAATATCCACGTTCATACCCGTTGTCATGGATGTGACCATAACACCCACAGCAAGGGCACCTGTTGAAATAAGTGCAATTGCGGCATCGCCCTTTATTTTGCTTTTTTCACTCATTCTCAGAAGAAGAAAAGCAGAAAAAACTACAATCGGGAGCGCAAAATATAAGGGAGCTACACCTGCAGCGGCACCAATTGCCATAGCACCGAATCCCACATGAGAAAGTCCGTCACCGATCATTGAAAATCGCTTGAGCACAAGACTCACGCCAAGCAGCGAGCAGCAAAGAGAAATGAGCACACCGACAAACAGTGCTCTTATAAGAAACTGTTGAGAAAAGAGAATTTGCAGAGCTTCTGACATCAGATCTCACCTCCCGAAAATTTCTTATAAGCATCACTGATAATATACTCCTGTGTTGTACCGAAAAAGCTGTCTGTCTTTTTAATGTGAAGAATATGGGTGGCATTATTCACAGCGGTAAGCAAATCGTGAGAGACCATAATTACAGTTATTCCGAACTCTTTATTTATCTTTTTAATCAAAGCATAAAACTCAGCCGTAACAATAGGGTCAAGACCTGTCACCGGCTCATCAAGCAGAAGAAGCTCTTCTGTTGCGCACAGTGCTCTTGCAAGAAGCACTCTCTGCTGCTGCCCACCTGAAAGCTCACGGTAGCATTTGTTTTTAAGCGCAAGAATATCAAGTTTTTCCATATTTTCGAGTGCAAGCTTCTTATGCTTTTTGGTGAAAAATATCCCTCCGTTCTTTCCGGTCAGGCAACCTGAAAGCACAACCTCCCACACACTCGCAGGAAAATCTCTCTGAGCAGTGGTTTGCTGAGGCAGATAGCCAATCTGCTCAGATGTCAGGCCGTCACCCATATGAAGATGTCCTCCTGCAGTTTCTTTAAGGCCCAATATTGACCTGACAAGAGTGCTCTTTCCGCTGCCGTTTTCACCGACTATGCACAGATAGTCACCTGATTCTACATTAAACGAAAGATTCTCAACAACAGATGTGTTTTCATATCGAAGATATACGTTTTTACAGCTGATGAGAGACATATCACACACCCGCCTCTCTGCTACATTTGTCACAGATACCGAATATTACGGTTTTTGAATTATCGATTTTAAAATGATGATGGCTGAATATATGCTCACCCACTGTATTCATAAACTCACATCCGAGATGATGCAGCTCACCGCACTGTGTGCATTTAAGATGCATATGCTCATCGCAATTCATTTCTTTATCGAGTAGCTGGTAGGCGGCGCTCTTCTTGTTGTCTTCGCTTATCTTACGCGCGTCCCCGGCAGAAACAAGTGCATCGAGAAATCTGTACAATGTTGCTTTGCCCACGGGAGTGCCAAGACCCTGAAGAGCAAACAATATTTCATCACAGGTGAGAAGCTTATCTTTGTTTTCAAGCATAAAATCAAATATTATATTCTTTTGTTTTGTGTTGTAGCTGGTTCTGCCCATTATTCCACCTCAAATTGAAATTGAATTTCAATTTCAGATTATAAACTATTTTAAAATTTTGTCAAGTAAATTCATATCATTCGTTGCAAAGAAAGTAAAATTATGTTATTATATGTTTATTATATTTCGGGAGGAATTTTAAATGTCATTCACACTCAGAAGCTTATTACTTGCCGCTGAAACAACAGTGGCAGAAACAGACGCTACAACCACAAGCAACCCTTTACTTGACGAAAACGGTCAGTTTGAAGATGTGCCCACTGCATTTAACAATGTTATTGAATGGCTCGACAGTCTTCAGCTTATCGAAAAATTCTATGCAAAGCTGCCCACAATAATTATTGCAATTGTGCTTGTTGTTGCAGGATATTTCCTTGCCAAGCTTGCTAAGAAGCTTGTTGTTAAAGCTATGAAGGCAAGAAATGTTGACCCCTCAGTTTACAACTTCGTTAAGAGAATTGTTTCTGTAGGCATCAATTTCATCTTCATTATGGCTGCACTTTCAATGTTCATTAATATCGGCTCACTTATTGCAGCAGTCGGTGCCGCCGGTGTTACTGCCGGTCTTGGTCTTCAGGCAACTGTTGCACAGTTCGCCAGCGGTATTCAGATTCTTATGAATCACCCCTTCAAAACAGGTGATTTTGTTGAACTCAACGGCGTTTCAGGCAGTGTTGCAGATATCCGTTTTATGCACACCGTTATCATCACACCTGACAATAAGAGAATCACTATCCCCAACTCACATATCACCTCAAACCATATTATCAACTACTCTGCCGAAAACGTAAGAAGAGTTGACTTCAATTTCTCAATCAGCTACAGTGACAACATCGAAAAGGCAAAGTCAGTTATCAAAGAAACTGCACTCGCTAACGAATTTATCCTTAAGGATCCCATGCCCGTTGTTTATGTTCAGTCACACGAAGCAAGTGCTATCAACCTTACTGCAAGAGTATGGTGCGCTGTTGATAAATATTGGGATGTCTATTTCGCAATGCAGGAAAATGTCAAGCTTGCCCTTGATAAAAACGGAATCAATATCCCCTTCAATCAGCTTGACGTTCATATCATCAACAAATAATCGGAGTTATTATGTCAAAACTATTAGTAAGGCTTTTTATAAAAAATTATCAGGAAACAAAAAATCCGTCTGTGCGTGAAAAATACGGCTACCTGAGCAGTATAACAGGGATAATTGTCAATATTCTGCTTGCACTGAGCAAATATCTCATAGGCGTGATGACAAAGAGTATTGCAATTTCTGCAGATGCTATAAACAATTTAAGCGACAGCGTGTCAAATGTTATAACTCTTGTCAGCTTTAAGATGGCTAATATGAAGCCGGATAAAGAGCATCCCTTCGGACACGGCCGAATAGAATATGTTGCTGCGCTTATTGTGGGCTTTATTGTTGAGCTTATGGGATATGAGCTGATTAAGTCATCAATTGATAAAATCAGGAATCCTGAGGCAGTTGTTTTCTCAGTACCTGCAGTAATTGTTCTGCTTATTTCAATCGGCGGAAAAATATGGCTTGCTGTTTTTAACAGGTACCTCGGCAAAAAAATCGATTCACCTGCTATGTCAGCAGTTGTTGTTGACAGCATAAGCGACACCACCGCAACAGCATTTACTCTCATTTCCCTTATAGCATCTCTTTTCACCGACGTACCTTTAGACGGCTATATGGGTGTAGTTGTGTCACTGTTTATTCTTTATTCAGGCTTCGGTATTCTCAAAGAGTCAATCGGTATCATTCTCGGCAAGCCTCCTGAAAAGGAGCTTGTTGACGAGCTTGTTGATTTCATTATGTCACACGAAGAAATTCTCGGCATTCACGACCTTGTTATTCATTCATACGGAGCAACAAGAACCTTTGCAAGTGTTCACACAGAAATTTCTGCCGACGGTGATTTGCTTCGGGTACATGACACAATTGACACCATCGAAAAGCTTGTCAAAGAAAAATTCGGAATTGAGCTTGTTATTCATATGGATCCCATTGTCACCAACAATGAGGTAACAGAAAAATATTATCAGCTTGTGCACAAAACAATCAAGGAATTTGATGACACACTGAGCATGCACGACTTCAGAGTTGTTGAAGGACCGTCGCACACTAATCTCATTTTTGATGTCGTTGTTCCGCACAGATATAAGTTGACAGATAAAGAGCTTATTGCAGAAATTAACAGACGCATCCACGAAATAAATGAGAACTATTTTCTCGTCATTACAGTCGATAATTCCTATATTTAGTGACAATTTTGTTATAATGCACAAAATAAGCTATAAATGTTTTACATAATTTTATAACTAGATTTGCTCAAAATGACTTGAAAACTTTGCAGAATATTGTAAAATATAATTAATGTGATCGTATTGCACAAAAGATGTTAAATTCAGGGGGTATATTTAATATGTCTACATCACTTACAGAATATCTTGACACCATTCCTCAGGGCCGACTCGGTATTATTGCTATGAGGGGCTGTGAGGAACTTGCAGAAAAGGTAAGCGAGCAGATTCTCGAGTGTCGCGCACAGTTTGAAAATCAGACTGACAACAACATTCACCTTAAAGGTTATCACAGAGAATCCTACATCCTTAAGGCTAACTTCCCTCGCTTTGCAACAGGTGAAGGCAAGGCAGTAATTACCGAGTCAATCAGAGGTTATGACCTCTTCATAATTGCAGACTGCTTCAACTATAACGTAACTTACAAAATGTATAACCTCAAGGATAAGGAAGGTAATCCCCTTCAGATACCTATGAGTCCCGATGATCACTTTGCTGACCTTAAGAGAGTTATTTCAGCCTGCGCAGGCAAGGCAAAGAGAATTACAGTTGTTATGCCTATGCTTTATGAAGGCAGACAGCACAGAAGATCAGCCAGAGAATCACTTGACTGTGCACTCGCTCTGCAGGAGCTCGAAAACATGGGCGTCAGCAACATCATCACATTTGATGCACATGACCCCAGAGTTCAGAATGCTATCAGAATCGGCTTTGAAAGCGTATCACCCACCTATCAGATGATTAAGGCAATTGCAAAGAGCCTTAATAATGACATTAAATTCACCCCTGAAACAACAATGATGATTTCACCTGACGAAGGTGCTATGGGCAGATGCGTTTATTATGCTCAGGTTCTCGGTGTTGAACTCGGTATGTTCTATAAGAGAAGAGATTACTCCGTTGTAATCGATGGCAGAAACCCCATCGTTTCACACGAATTCCTCGGTGACAACGTTGAAGGCAAGGACGTTATTGTTGTTGACGATATGATTTCAAGTGGCGACTCAATGATAGACGTCTGCAAGCAGCTTAAGGCTCTTCACGCAAAGAGAATCTTCGTGTTCTCATCCTTCGGTCTTTTCACTTCAGGTCTCGAGCGCTTTGACGAAGCGTTCAAACAAGGTCTCTTTGACAGAATCTTCACAACTAACCTTATTTATCAGACTCCAGAGCTTCTCAAGAGAGAATGGTACTATTCAGTTGATATGTCAAAGTATATGGCACTTATCATTGACACTCTTAACCATGACCGTTCAGTCAGCCCCTTCCTGAACCCCATTCAGAAGATCGACGATTATATCGCAAAATATAACCTCAAATAAAAAAACAAGGCACTCTGTACGCGTCAGGGTGCCTTTTCAGTTATAGGAATAATTCCGCCGAAATCAGTCAGAGGAAAATTCAGAGATATTATTCTGCAGCCGTGCTTTTCAATGAAGCCGGCTATTTTTTTATAGTCGCGATGTCCGGTTATATCACCGAAAAAAAGAATTTCGTTTTGCGATATTTTGCACGACGCGCCGCCTATAAAGCCGTAGTCGTGTCCACCAAGAAGAATGTCGCCCTTTGAGATAAAAAGACTATCGAGGCCGTTTTTGAGGGCATTATCATAAATTGTTCTGTCGTCAGTAATAATTGCACTTTCATTGACAACAAGACACGAGCATTTGCAGTAGCCCTGCTTAACATTGACAGTCTTAAATGCAGAAATCTGTTCCGTTAAGGTTTTATCCGCATAGCTGAAGTTGCCGAAGACCTTATCAGCAATCACAGTAAAATTCAGTACAATATCCTTAGGATACTCCCCTTTTATGGGTTCATTTGAAAAAAGGACACTGAAGCCTTTTTCAGTCAGCAAAGATGCTAACCTTCTCTGGCTTCTGTCAACAATAAGTTTATCTGCACCCAGGTGAATTGCAGCCATATCTGCGTGAAAGCTGACGGCAGGGTCAACATATTTATTAGGCTCAATGAGCAATCGATCGACATTTATGCTGTCAAGATAAGAATTCAGCTCACTGCAAAGTTCTCCGCAAATTACAGCTGCAACCTTGCTTTCAGGCAGGTTGGCATTCTCAACGAATCTTATCATAATATAATTGCCTCAAATGCTTCTCTTATTGTTCTGACTCCTACGATTTCAATATCTTTTTTAATAGATGCTGATAAATTCTTCAGATTGCTTTTAGGGATAATGCACCTTGAAAAGCCGAGTCTTGCCGCCTCTTTGATTCTTTGCTCACAGTGAGAAACGCCTCTGATTTCCCCTGCAAGACCTATTTCACCAAAGGCTAGTACATCATCGCGAAGAGCATAATCTTTCAGCGAAGAAACAAGAGCCATAACAATTGTCAGATCAAGAGCGGGCTCGTCAAGCTTCATACCGCCGACAATATTGATATAGGCATCCATTCCGCTGAAGAAATATCCTCCCCTCTTTTCCAGCACTGCAATAAGCATGGCAAGACGGTTAAGGTCAAAGCCGTTGCTGATTCTTCTCGGGTTGCCAAAGCCTGTTGATGTGACTAGACCCTGAATTTCAGCAAGAAGAGGTCTGGTACCCTCCATAACGCAGGCAACACATGAGCCCGGAGTATTCTTAGGTCTGCCTGAAATAAGCATTTCAGAAGGATTTTCAACCTCCTTAAGGCCTGCGTCAAACATTTCAAAGACACCGATTTCATTTGTGGAGCCGAATCTGTTTTTAACTGCACTGAGAATTCTGAAAGAAAGATTTCTTTCGCCTTCGAAATATAACACGGCATCGA
>JAZNUW010000111.1:0-5485 GCA_045592465.1 Acutalibacteraceae bacterium
CCGTGGAAGAAAGAATTTTCCATAGGAAAGCCTGCCTTGACAGCGGTGAATATTTCACCGGGGGAAACAAGGTCGATGCCCATTCCTTCCTCTTTCATAATTTCATAAATTCTCTTGAAGGATGCAGCCTTGCTTGCATAAAGAGGCTGACTGTCCTGACCGAAATATTTTTTCATAGCGCCCAGATAAACGCGGCAGTTGCTGCGTATGCGGTCCTCGTCCATAAGATAAAGGGGAGTGCCGTACTTCTTTGCAAGGTCAGTGGTGTCGAGGCCTGCAAAGTTAAGGTGAGCACCGGTTACGGTTATATTTTCACAAATCATATTTTATCTTTCCTTTTTAGTTTATTAAAGCATATGGGCAATAAGCTCACTGCGGTCAATAGCTGAAAGGTCAGCAGGAGCGATATCAAAAACGCATTTGCAACCGAAGTCGCCTCTCTGGGCCATACGGTACACAGCTCTGGCAAAGGTTGTCAGTACACTGCCGGTAAACTCAGGGTTAGAGTCAAGGGTGAGCTTATATTCAATGACATGGCTGTGACTGTCATCTTTGCCTGATTTGCCTGTGCGTATAACACTGCCGCCGTGAGGAAGCTCACTGTGGTACTGCTTCATTTCATCCATAGTGATAAATGTCACTGTTGTGTCATAGGGCTCAAAATAGGCAGGCATTGTCACAATTGCCTGACGGATTTTTTCTTTGTCAGCGCCTTCTTCTGCAACAACAAAGCATTCGCGTTTATGCTTGTCCTTTGCAGTGAATTCGGGTGAAAGTCCGCTTCTTACTTTATCCATAGCTTCTTCAACGGGTACTGTATACTGACGTGCATCAATAACACCCTCAATGCGTCTGATAGCATCACTGTGACCCTGTGAAACGCCCTTGCCCCAGAAAGTGTAATCATTACCGTCGGGGAGAACTGCAGAAGCATAGAGTCTGTTCAGTGAGAACATACCGGGGTCCCAGCCACATGAAATGAGTGCAGTGGTCTTGCCTTTAACAGCTTTTTCGTCGACATTTTTATAGTGAACTGAAATCTGTGAGTGATTGTCATATGAATCGACAACGTTGAAATTTTCCGCAAGTGCAGGTGTCATTTCGGGCAGGTCTGTTGCACTGCCGCCGCAGATTATGAGTACGTCAATATCGTCTTTCCATTTCAGAATATCATCAGCTGAAACAACGGGAACATTCTCCGTTGCAATTTTAAGAGAATCGGGGCTGCGTCTTGTGAAGACGGCAACGAGGGTCATATCACTGTTTCTTTTTATTGCGTCTTCAACACCTCTGCCCAGATTTCCGTAGCCGTAAATACCTATTTTCATAAAAACATCTCCTTGACAAGTATACAATGGCTGTATATACAGTATATATATTAATGATTAATTATAACATCTCAATATTTTCTAATCAACTGACACCATTAACAAAATTCTCTGTTATTTGAAAACTAAAATGTATAAAATACTGTCAAAAATCAACATAAAATAATATGTTTAATATAATGTTAAAATTATGTTGACAACTTGACCATTATGATATACTATAATTTGAGCAGAAATGAAGAAAGTGGGAGGTAATTGATATGTTTGATCCGATAAGCATTATAATTTTTTCGCTTAAGCATTATATTCAGCGCTTTACGGGAATTTTTTCTTTCATATTCGATACCTATTTCCCCAAAAAAGACGAGTCATCAGATGATGTTGCTTTTATAGCATTCTTATGATCAAAAAAATTTTAAAAAAATTGAAAATACCCATTGACAAACACAAACTTTTTTGATATAGTATACGAGTCGTTACGACAGTGACGGCAAGATGGGAGCATAGCTCAGCTGGGAGAGCATCTGCCTTACAAGCAGAGGGTCACAGGTTCGAGCCCTGTTGTTCCCACCACATGGCCCGGTAGTTCAGTTGGTTAGAACGCTAGCCTGTCACGCTAGAGGTCGACGGTTCGAGCCCGTTCCGGGTCGCCATTTAAAGTTAAAAATGCGGATGTAGCTCATCTGGTAGAGCGCCACCTTGCCAAGGTGGAGGTAGCGAGTTCGAGCCTCGTCATCCGCTCCATATATGGTACCATAGCCAAGCGGTAAGGCCACGGTCTGCAAAACCGTTATGCCCCGGTTCAAATCCGGGTGGTACCTCCATGATTACTTCGCAATATTGCGACGTTACCCGAAAACCCTTGTAAAATCAAGGGTTTTCGGCTTTTTTATGCCGAAAAAATCGACTATTTCCCAATAGTCCCAAAATGGCCATTTTTTAAGACCAGCCAGCTTTGAACCGGGGCAATGTGCAAATTTAATAAACACACCATACATTAGACCTATTTTAAAGAAATTTATTTTCAATAAAACAGGTCTTTTTTGCTGAGTTTTTTTGAAAAATAATATACATCTCCGTTTCTGTTGAGTTTTGGTAAGAGTTTACATCTTTTTAGTCGAGTTTTACTAAAACTTACCGCAATATCTTTACTTTTTTGTTGCTTTTCTGTATAATTAAAAAGTATTAAAAAATCAACCCCGAAAGGAGAAAAAACAATGAAAAAATTATTATCAATCATTCTTGCAATCTTAATGATTGCAACAAGTATTCCTTTTGCTTTTGCGGCAGATCATTCTCACGGTGAAGCGCTTTTTAAAAGAGCTGTCAACTATGACGAAACGGCTTTCTGTACCGTTTATAAAGACGGCTGTGCCGTTGTTGAGGGCGAGGGCTATGCTGACTTTTCCGGATGTACATGGTGGTTTAGTGAAGAAGGTTACTATGATTATGAGTTAAATACTATGTATATCGGCGAGGGAATTTCAGATATTTTTAATTTTGATTTATACGCTGAGATTATTATAGACGAAAACAATCCTTATCTTTCGGTAGGTGAGGACGGTTCAATTTATAACAAAGACAAAACAGAACTTGTTATGTACAGTAGCAGTGTTAAACGTTATACTGTTCCTTCATCTGTAAAAATTATTAAGACCGGCTCTTTTTCCGGATGTGGAATTAATGATCTGATTATACCTGATACGGTTGAAACGATTGAACCCTTAGCTTTTGAGAGCTGCAGTGTAGGTTATCTCGAACTGCCTTCTACATTTAAGGTTATTGAGGAAGGTGTGTTTTACGGTTTGCATTGCGAGTGTATTGTTGTTCCTGCCACTGTTGAAAAAATAGAGGATTTCGGCTTTTACGCATACAATGAAACGGTTTTATTAATTATGAATCCTGACTGTGAAATCGGTTATCTTGGCGGAGATATCAAGATTATGGGCTACAGTGGTTCAACTGCAGAGAAGTATGCTGATGAATACGGTGTAGTCTTTGATGCACTTGATGGTGATGACCACAAGCACATTTTCATTCCCCGTGTAATAAAAGAAAGCACCTGTACAGAGGACGGTATTCTTACATACAATTGCCCCTGCGGAAATGCACAGCCTTATGAGCATATTGACGAAAGCTACGGTCATTATATGGATTATGACAAACCGGCAACAGACGGCAATGTGTATTGCGAGATTTGCGGTGTCAAAGCTGATTGCAACTGCTTCTGTCACAAAGCAACAAGAGAAAATGCATCTGAGATACAGAGGTTTATTTATAAAATTTATACATTTTTCTGGAAACTTTTCAGAATCAACGAAGAGTGTGCCTGCGGCAACGACTATCATTATTAATAACTATAATTAAAGAAAGGAGGACACAGCAATGAAAAAATATAAAGCATTATTATCATCAATTCTTGCACTCATTATACTTTGCTCCTGTATAGTGCTTCCCGTAAACGCACAGCAGACACTTCCCGAAAGTGAGCACAGATACAAGAACAACTTTTACGGTGAATGGGACTACACTCACAGCAATGAGGATGCAAAAGGTCTTTTCGTAACCTTCAGTGAAAATACATACGTAGAAGACGGTGACGATTATTATAATATCTACTTTGAAGATGAAGATATAACAATCGGTGACGTTATCGAAAATGGAGAACAGAACAAAATCGGTGATATTATTTCCATTTATGACAGCAAGGATAATCTTATAGGTGTTTGTCAGGGAGATGAGCTCGCAGGTCAGACTGTTTATGTTCCCGATTCATCCTTTAAAATCACTCTTATCACCGACGGCAGCCTTACAGCCTACGGCTTTAAGGTTACAAATGTTACTGATGAAATTCCCGAGGGCACAACCATTTTCCGTTATCATATGCCCGACGGCAGTATAAAAGCTGATGTTGCGTATGAATATGACTCAACATTGACGGTAAATGATGATTATATGCATATTATTTCAGGTGACGAGGCAATCATTGGCTGGACCTTGCCGAACGGTGAAGACTGGTATTATGCATCGGATTCAGTTTATGATACATATATGGAAGAAAGCGGAGCTTATGACTTCTATGCAATTTCAACTCCCGTTCAGCTCCTTCCCACTGATGTTTATAATTTTATAAACACCACTGACTATTTCGACTTTGACGGTGACAGATATTACATGACAAAAGAGCACCAGTTAAGACTTGTTTCAAGCACCTGTCTTGCAGGCGGCACAATTCCTCTTGCTCTTCCTGCTTCAGTATTGGCGACGGTGCTTTCTACATATTCCGCATGGAACTGGGCAGGTTCATGTATCGGCTTTGCTAACACCGTATGTCTGCAGAAAAAAGGTATTATTGATATAGTTTCTACTCAGGAGGGTGCCACCTGTGTGCGTGACCTTAAGCCCACACCGGAGCTTATCAGTCTTCTCAATTACTATAATGCTCATTCAGCAGCAACAATTCTTCCCAAGGATAAGGCGTTCAAGCCCGGCAGTGCAGAATATACAAGACAGCTTAAAAAGCTTGTAAAAAGTGCTCTTGACGGTAATCTTATTCTTTTTGAATTTCTCCCTGTAGGCACGGAGCTCGCAGAGACGTTTTCTGATTATCACGGCATTGTTATCACAGGTGCATATGAGCATCCCGACGGCGGTTATGTGCTTCTTTATTATGATGAAAATGACGGCTCATATGAAAGCTATAAAACCAGCGGATATGCAAAGGACGGACGCTGTGGTGAGCTTTTTATTCCCGCTGACTACAGCCAGATTTACGGTGAATACAGCAACCTTATGATTTTCTGGACAGACAGCTTTGAAGAGTTCAGAAGCTTTGACCCGGATATTGAAAACTCCAACATTTTCTCTTTCCGTACCGAAATTTTCAAGCACCTTCTCGAGCTTATCAGAGAATGGTTTGATTATTATTTCAAGGCTTTATTTATAAAATAAATATCAGCGGACTGAAACTACAGTTCGCATAATTAAGGAGGAAAAATTAAAGGAAAAAAGTTATTAGCTTATTATTAGCAGTGCTTATGCTGTTTTCTGTTTTAAGCATCGGAGCGAGTGCAGAATATCGTTGCCCTGATGATATCCACGCGTGGAATCACGGAACAGTACAGAAGTATCCTGCTACCTGCACATCACGTGCTTAT
>JAZNUW010000112.1:0-7283 GCA_045592465.1 Acutalibacteraceae bacterium
TTGATATAAATGCCGTTGAAGAAAGACTTGATGTAATATACAGACTCACAAAAAAATACGGTGAGACCGAAGAGGAAATTTTATCTTATCTTGACAAAATCAGCGAAGAATATGAAAGCATTGTCATGAGCGATGAAATCAAGGAAAATCTCCAGGCAGAGTATGAGGAGCTGGGTGAGGAGCTGTTTAAAAGAGGCTGCTACCTTTCTGACTGCAGAAAACAGGCGGCGCTGAATTTTGAAGATACGGTTACTCTGGGACTTCGCTATCTTGATATGCCGGGTGCGAAATTCCTTGTTGATTTCAAGGATGCTCCTGCGACAGCAACCGGAATTGATGATGTCGAGTTTCTTTTCAGCGCAAATGAAGGTCAGGAGCCTAAGCCGCTTGCAAAAATTGCTTCCGGCGGCGAACTGTCAAGAGTTATGCTGGCAATCAGATGCGTACTGTCTGACAGAGATAAAATTGATTCAATGATATTTGACGAAATAGATACGGGTGTCAGCGGCAGGGCAGCGCATAAAATTGCTTATAAGCTCAGCGAGCTTTCACAGAAAAAACAGGTTTTATGTGTCACTCATCTTGCGCAAATTGCTGCATATGCTGACAATCATCTTTATATAGAAAAAATGTCACAGCAGGGTAGTACATTAACTAAAGTTACAGCTCTTGATTATAACGACAGAGTCCGCGAAATTGCAAGAATTATCGGCGGCGACATAATCACTCAGACTACTCTGGATTCAGCGCGAGAGCTGATTGATTTTGCAAAAGAAAGCAAAACTTGAAAAATCTATTGACTTTAAAGGGTTAAATCAGTAGAATAGACAAAGTATGTTAACCGGAAAGGAAAGAAATAAAATGAAAATTTATGAAGAACTTGTTGCAAGAGGTCTTATTGCACAGGTAACTGATGAAGAGAGAATCAAAGATCTTATCAATAACGGCAAGGCTGTTTTCTATATCGGTTTTGACCCCACAGCTGACTCACTTCATGTTGGTCACTTTATGGCACTTTGCCTTATGAAGCGTCTTCAGATGGCAGGCAACAAGCCTATAGCGCTTATCGGCGGCGGTACTGCTATGATCGGCGACCCCTCAGGCAGAAGTGATATGCGTCAGATGATGACAACCGAAACAATTCAGCATAACTGCGACTGCTTCAAAGAGCAGATGAGCAGATTCATCGATTTCTCAGAAGGAAAAGCTATCATGGTCAACAATGCTGACTGGCTTCTCGACCTCAATTATATTGAAGTACTTCGCGAAGTTGGTGCCTGCTTCTCAGTTAACCGTATGCTTTCAGCGGAATGCTACAAGCAGAGAATGGAAAAGGGTCTCTCATTCCTTGAATTCAACTATATGATTATGCAGAGCTATGACTTCTATATGCTTTTCCAGAAATACGGCTGTAACCTTCAGTTCGGCGGTGACGACCAGTGGAGCAATATGCTCGGCGGTACTGAGCTTATCAGACGTAAGCTTGGTGAAGATGCTGCTGCTATGACAATCACTCTTCTTCTTAACTCAGAGGGCAAGAAAATGGGCAAGACCCAGAGTGGTGCAGTGTGGCTTGATCCCAACAAAACAAGTCCCTATGATTTCTATCAGTACTGGAGAAATGTTGCTGATGCTGACGTTCTCAAGTGCATAAGAATGCTTACCTTCCTTCCTCTTGAAGAAATCGATAAGATGAACGACTGGGAAGGCAGCCAGCTTAACACAGCTAAAGAGATTCTCGCTTATGAGCTGACAAAGCTTGTTCACGGTGAAGAGGAAGCTAAGAAAGCTGACGAAGCTGCAAAAGCTCTTTTCGGCGGCGGTGTTAACACTGACAATATGCCTACAACAGCTCTCACAGCTGACGATTTCACAGACTCAGCCATTTCACTTATTGATATGATGCTTAAGGCAGGCATCATCAAGTCACGCGGTGAAGGCAGACGTCTTATAGAGCAGGGCGGTGTTACTGTGGATGATGAAAAGGCAAAGAGCTTTACAGACACAGTTTCAGCTGATGCTTTCGATAAGGGTTATGTAATTGTTAAAAAGGGCAAGAAAGTTTTCGTTAAATTCATTGTCGAATAAATGTTATTATACCGGGCAGTCATTTGTCCGGTATTTTTATTAAATTAATTATAAACTTATGCCAATTTTATTGAAATACTTGATGCATTATGATATCATATTCAGGTATAAATTAATTCTAAGGAGAATTTAAATATGCTTAAGACAAACAGAAAATCCAGTGTCATATTATCAGTTGTCGGCTCACTCCTTTCCCTTGGTGCTTTACTGATTTTTATGTTATTGCCCACATCTGAGTTTGCCAACAGTGTTTATCACTCTGCAAAAGATGCTCTTTATGTGTTTTTGCTTTCACCTGTGTTATCTTTTATCGGCTCTGCATTTATTCTCGGCGCATATATAAAAGATTTTAAGAATTTAACTGACACACTTATGAAGTCAATTGCTGTGAGCGGTGCTGTACTTTATTCTGCTATTGCAGTTTTTAACATTGCCACATTTGCTGCCTATACAGCAGAACAATTCTCACTCGGTTTTGTTGCACCTTTCAGCGGTACTGTTTATGAAAATCTTGCAGTCGCAGCAGTAATAGGTGTGTTTCACCAGATTTTACTTACAGTTTTAACTGTAGTTTCAGCTAAAAGGGAAAACTGAATTTATTTAAAAACAATGGCTTTAGCCTAAATTTAATACACTACAGAGGTGCATTATGGATAAGAAAATTTACACAATAGCCACAGCTCATCTTGATACTGTCTGGAACTGGGATTTCGAACATGTTATCAACGTTTGCCTTAAAGAAACACTTGATCAGAATTTCAGCCATTTTGAAAAATATCCGGACTATCGTTTTAACTTTGAAGGCGCATACAGATATGAGCTTTTTGAAGAGTACTATCCTGAAAAGTTTGAACAGCTTAAGAAGTATATCGAACAGGGCAAGTGGAATGTAACAGGCAGCTGCTATGAGAACGGTGACGTAAACATTCCTTCACCTGAAAGCATGTTCAGAAACGTAATTTACGGCAATCTCTATTTTGAAAGAAAATTCGGCAAGAGAAGTAATGATATTTTCCTGCCTGACTGCTTTGGTTTTGGTTGGGCCCTTCCTTCAATTGCAGAGCACGCCGGTCTCAAAGGCTTTTCAACACAGAAGCTTTCATGGGGCAGTGCAAACGGCATTCCTTTTGATATAGGCTACTGGTACGGTGTTAACGGCAAGCCTATTCTTGCTTCACTTGATGCCAAATCATATTGCACAACCTTCAAAAAGGTCAGAACCAAGAAGGATCTAACCGAAAAGCTTGACAAAAACGTTAAGAAATATGACCTTCCTTTAACATTTGCTTATCACGGTGTAGGTGATGTCGGCGGTGCACCTAAAGAGGAGTCTGTAAAGACTGTTTCTGCTGAAATTGCGACAAATGACAGCAACGATATCAAGGTTCTTTCATCTTCACCCACAGAGTTTTTTGATGATGTTTCAAATCTCGATGAAGATATACTCAGAAAGCTTCCCACATTCAACAGTGAGCTTCTTATGACAACACACGGTGTCGGCTCCTATGTTTCAAGAGCCTTCTCAAAGAGAATGAACAGAAGAAACGAAGAAATTGCCGATATGGCTGAAAGAGCTTCAGTTATGGCTATGTCTGTTTCGGATGCAACCTATCCTAAAAAGGAAATTGAGCTCGGCTGGAAGAGAACGATAGCTCACACCTTCCACGATGATATTACCGGCACATCAGTTCAGAGAGTTTATCAGCGCTCATGGAATGACTATATTCTTTCTGCAAACCAGCTTACAAACGCATATGAAGGCTCATCAGGTGAGGTTATCAAGAATCTTGACACATCCTGGGTTAAGGGTACTGCTGTAGTTATCAGCAACACCATAGAGCAGCCCAGAATGGCAAGTGTTGATGTTCAGGTGCCTTTCTATGGCTATAATTATGTTCGTGTGTTTGACAACAACGGCAACGAGGTTCCTTCACAGGTTAACAGCATTGACGGCGACAAGATGAATATCACAATAGCTGCTTATGTGCCTGCTCTGGGCTTTAAGGTTGTTGATGTTCTTTACAGCGAAGCACCTTGCAAAATCAATACAGGTCTTCGTGTTAATAAAAATGTCATTGAAAACTTCAAATATACTGTTGTGGTTGACAAGAACGGCGATATCGCTTCAATTGTTGATAAAACACTTAACAACACTGAAATACTCAGAAAGCCTATTCGCTTTGAGATTAATAAGTACGACGGCACAAGAGAATATGTTGCCTGGGAGCTCACATATAAGGAGCTTGACAAATATCCCTGGGAATTCGCAGAAAAAGGCGTTTGCAGCATAGTTGAATCAGGCCCCGTCAGAGTTACACTCAAGGTTGAACAGAAGTGTTCAAAATCAACTTTTACATATTATGTTTCACTTACCGCAGGCTGTCCCTGGGTTAGTGTATATAATGAAGTTGAATGGAGAGAATTCAGAAGAGCTCTTCACAACGGCTTCTATTTCAACGTTAAAAACGATATTTCAACATTTGACCTTGGTCTTGGTGCAATCAGAAGACCTAAGGCTAACAAGAAACTTTACGAAGTACCTGCTCAGAAGTGGGTTGACCTCACTGACAAGAGCCTGTCATATGGTGTATCTGTTTTCAGTGACAGCAAGTACGGCTGGATGATGAAGGACGAGAAGAGCCTTCGCCTTACAGTTCTTCATTCACCCAAAAACTATTATCGTGACGATAGTGTTCAGGGTATGCTTGAATTCGGTCTTAACAGATATGGTTACGCAATCTATTCTCATCAGGGTGATTATGTCAACGGCACTCAGCTTAATGCACGATTCTTCAATCAGCCCTGTGCTGCATTCATCACCGATAAGCATGCAGGTTCACTCGGCAGTGAATACTCATTCGGTTCAATCAGCAACGATGCTGTAATTGTCCGTGCCATCAAGAAGGCTGAAAACTCAGACGAAATCGTTATCCGTGTAAACGAGGGCGCTGACAGAATGGCAAAGGATGTTAAGCTTATTCTCGGCAGAGGAATTGTTTCAGCAAGAGAGCTTAATGCTGTTGAAGACGAAATCGGTGAGGCAGTTGTCGAAAACGGTAGCCTTATATTTGATCTCAAGCCCTATGAGGTCAAGACATTTGCTGTTAAGCTCAGAGATTGTGCAGTTAGTGTCAAGGCATCACAGAGTGTTGTTGAGCTGCCTTATAACACTGATATCGTTACATTTAACCACGACAGAAACTCAGCAAATATTCCCACAATTAACGTTTCTGTACCCGGTGAAATCTTCCCAAAGGAAATTGAGTGCGCCGGCGTAACCTTCAGAACAGGCGACATCTGGGGTGAAGGAAACAACGCTCTTATTTGCGCAGGTCAGGAGCTTAAGGTTAGCGGCAAGAAATTCTATTTCATCGGTGCCAGCCTTTATGGTGACAAGGTTTACAACTTCAAGGTTGACGGCAAACTCTATCCCTTAAAGGTCCAGTCAATCAATGAGAGAATCGGTAAATGGGATCTTTATGATCTTGCAGAAACTGCAAACATTAAAACCGACCGTCTTGCATGGGAGTGCACACACACACACTCAATCAAGGGTGATGTTGCAGCACAGCAGCTTTACTTCTTTATGTATGAAGTACCTGTTGGCGAAACAGGTGTTATCACACTTCCCGAAGATAACGGACTTATCATTCTTGGAGCAACACAGACAAACGAAAGTGTCACAACAACTCTTGAAAGTGCTCTTTATGACAGAATTTCCGAGCGTCCCTTTGATTTCAAAATGACAGCAAAAGAAAAGAGAAACTATAAACGTCTTAAGAGAAAATTCAAGAAAACTCCAAACAAGTCATAAAAATTATAAACTATCCCTCAGCCTGAGGGATAGTTTTGAACTGTAAGAAGGTATAATATGATTTACTCAAACTGTCATACACACACAAGCTTTTGTGACGGCAAGAACTCTGCCGATGAAATGACTTTGGCAGCAATAGAAAAAGGTTTTGTTTCCCTGGGTTTTTCGGGTCATAGCCCTATGTATTATGAAACTGACTGGACGATGACTAAAGACAATCTCAGAAATTACATTAAAGCTGTTCACGAAGCAAAGGCGAAGTACAGCGATAAAATTGATGTTCTTTGCGGAATTGAGCTTGATGCAGATTATTCTGATGTTGATTTATCTGAGTTTGACTTCACAATTGCAAGTGTGCATCAGCTTCACGGAAACGGTAAAATATATTCTGTTGACCTTTCACCCGACGAGCTGTCGGAGTGCGTTGAAACTGTTTTCGGCGGCAGCTGGAATGAGATGGCAAAGACATATTTTAATAATCTTGCCGATTTTGTCATTTCAGGCGACTTTGATGTTGTCGGGCACTTTGACCTTATAACTAAATTTAACGGCAAAACGCCCCTTTTTGACGAAAACAACGATGAATATAAGTCATATGCACTTGCTGCTCTTGACAGAATCCTCGACATCAAGCCCGGCATCCTTTTTGAAGTTAACACAGGTGCTATGTACCGTAAAGGAAACACTAAGCCGTACCCTGCCGAATTTCTTATGAAACGCATCTGTGAAAGGGGAGGGCTTATTACAATTACAAGTGATTCCCATTGCTGCGAATCTCTTGATTTTGCCTTTGAACAGATGATAGATTACTGCAAAAGCTGTGGCTTCAGCGAGGCATATTATCTCACAAGTGAAGGCAGAAAGAAATATAGTTTATGATTTCTGTGTATTGACAAATCAATAGCTTTTTGATAGAATAACTAAGCTGTCTTTCAGGCAGCTTATATATGGAGAGTTGTCCGAGTGGTCGAAGGTGCAGCACTCGAAATGCTGTGTGGGGAAACTCACCTAGGGTTCGAATCCCTAACTCTCCGCCAGAAAAATCCGACAGGTTTCGACTTGTCGGATTTTTTATCCAATCCGAAGTAATGTTTTCAAGAGGTGATTATGTGAAAGATAATCCGTTGATGAAATACTCTGAACAGTTGGCTGTTGAAATTGAAAAATAAAGCTTTTATGTTCTACCAATGCAATAGATGAAGAAACATTCAAAAAATACAGAAATCTTTGTGGTAGAATTCAAAGGATGTTGACCGCTTCCTGTATTACAATAGAGAGAAAGATAGAAAATATTAAATGAAAGGGGAATAAATCTATGAAAAAAACAGTAAATATTTCGTTGGATGAAATATTGCAAAGAAAACTTGAGTATTACAGTAAC
>JAZNUW010000113.1:0-21866 GCA_045592465.1 Acutalibacteraceae bacterium
ACCTATGGCAGAAATGGGCGACTTCTCAACAACCCTTCGTTCAGTAACAGCAGGCAGAGGCTACTTCAGCCTTACCTTCGCAAGATATGAGGATGCTCCCATGAACGTTGCTCAGAAGGTTATTGAAGATGCAAAGAAGGACGCAGAAGAATAATAACAACTTCATATGACAGTACGGCGGTGCAGCATTGACTGTGCCGCCGCAGTTTTTTTGGCGTGGCATTATATATAAAGCACAATATATCTATAAAAAATAATAAAAATTCTATGTATTAATGCTCATAAGCATTGACATCAAGTCGCAATTTTGTTAAAATGTTATCGTATAACTTGAGAGCTGACACATATTGCGGTGAGCAGCTGCTCACAAAAAGGAGGAAATATCCATGACAGATGCAAAAACCTTAGCATATATCAACATGTATGCTATCCTTGGTACGCTGGAAAATCTCTGCGAGCTTGACAGCGAAGCCAGTGCACTGGTTAAGACTAAGAAGCCTGTTTCAATAGGCCTTGCAGTTACAGACGGCCCCAGTGCAACAATCACATTCAAAAACGGCAGATGCAGAATGGAACAGGGTATCGAAAACTGTGACGTTCTTCTTCCCTTCTCATCATGCGAAAAGTTTAACGGCCTCATCGACGGCACCGTTACTCCTATCCCCTGCAAGGGCTTTTCAAAGATAGGCTTCCTGCTTAACAAGTTCACACCGCTGACAGATAAGCTTTCAGCTTACCTCAGACCCAGCGAAGAAGACCTTAAGGATGACAAGTTCTTTGAAATCAGCACAAAGCTTATGTTCTATGTTATCACTGTTGCTCTTTCACAGATAGGCAACAACGATGCTATCGGCACCTTCAGCGCAAGCCTTATTGATGACGGCATCATCGAGGTTTCAATCAAGGACTGTGTAAGCGCAGGCATCAGAGTTAAAGATCATCACATGGTTACAATCAAAGAGAAGCCCGAAACCTTCCGTTCAAAGATGGAATTCAATGACATCCGTCTTGCAAGAGATCTTTTCGATGGCAAGGTTAACGCAGTTGCCTGCATCGGCGAAGGCAAAATCGGTATGTTCGGTCTTGTAAGCATGATCGATAACGTTAACAGAATTCTTGACAGAGTTGCACTCTATCTTGCATAAGGAGGTATAAGAAATGAGTTTTCCCGTTTATAATTACGACAAAAGCACAGAGCTCTTCGGTAGAGCTACAAAAGTTATACCTTCAGGTATCTACGGTCATCTCGGCCCCGCAGAAGGTCAGTTTATTCCCGTAAGCAAGTGGCCCATGTTTGCTGAAAAGGCAAAGGGTACTTATATCTGGGACGTTGACGGCAACAAGTTCATCGACTATATGTGCGCATACGGTCCTAACGTACTCGGTTACTGTGACCCCGACGTTGATGCTGCTGCAGCAAAGCAGACAGCTCTCGGTAACTGCACAACACAGCCCGGCAAGGTTATGGTTGAATGTGCAGAGCTTCTTGTTGACACAGTTGCAACAGCTGACTGGGCATTCTTTGCAAAGAACGGTAACGATGCTACTCAGGGTGCTATCATGTGTGCAAGAGCATACACACACCGCAAGAAGGTTATTATGTTCAAGGGCTACTACCACGGCGTTTCACCCTGGTGTCAGAAGATTGACTATCCGGGCGTACTTCCCGAGGACGTTGCAAACAACATCATGCTTCCCTGGAACGACATCCCCCTTCTTGAGAAGACAATTGAAGAAAACAAGAATGAAATTGCCTGCATCATAGCTCAGCCCTATGACCACGGTAACTTCCACGATAACGCATTCCCCGAAAAGGGCTTCTGGCAGCAGGTAAGAAAGATCTGCACAGATAACGACATCGTTCTCATCATTGACGACGTACGTGCAGGCTTCCGTCTTGACCTTGCAGGCTCAGACCACTTCTTCGGCTTTGAAGCAGACCTTATCTGCTTCTGTAAAGCACTTGCAAACGGCTACAATATGTCAGCTATCTGCGGTAAGGAATTCCTTAAGAGCTCAATGAGTGCACTTTCATACACAGGCTCATACTGGCTTTCAGCAGTACCCTTTGCAGCTTGTATTGCAAACATCAACAAGATGAAGGCTCTTGACACACCCAAGATGTTTAAGGAAAAGGGTGAAAAGCTCACTCAGGGTCTTGTTGCTGCAGGTAAGGAACACGGCTTTGACCTTGTTGTTTCAGGTGCTCCCGCACTCTTCTATTTGAGAATTGCAAACGATGACAGCCTTGTGCTTCATCAGCAGTGGGTTGCTGAAATGGTTTCAAGAGGCATCTTCTTCACAAGCCACCACAACCACTTCATCAACGCAGCTCTTTCAGATAAGGATATCAAGCACACAATCGAGGTTGCTGAAGAAGCATTCGGCGTTGTTGCTAAGAACAATCCCCACATTTTTGGCTGATAAAATAATGTAAAAAGTGCCCGATTTGTATACTATTATATATATAGGCGCAAATCGGGTATGAAATAAAGAAATATGGAGGAAATTTATTATGCCACTTTCAAAAAGCGAATGGCTTGCCCTTGAAAAAAAGGCTTACGAACTTCGTAAACTTACTGTTCAGACAACAGTATGGGCAGGCAGCGGACATTTCGGCGGCGGTATGAGCGTTATGGACCTTCTTACCGTTCTTTATCACAAGTACCTTAACATCAAGGTTGACGATCCCCAGTGGGAAGACAGAGACAGATTCATCCTTTCAAAGGGTCATGCAGCTATTGCTTATGCTCCTGTTCTTTGCGATAAGGGCTTCAACGATGTTGAAATGCTTAAGTCCTTTAACCTTTCAGGTTCAAAGATGGGTATGCACCTTGACTCAAACAAGGTTGTAGGTGTTGATGCATCAACTGGTTCACTCGGCCATGGCCCCTCAATCGCAGCAGGTACAGCTCTCGCAGCAAGACTTCTCGGTAAAAACTATCTTACATATGTAGTTACCGGTGACGGTGAGCTTGGCGAAGGCTCATGCTGGGAAGGATTTATGACAATTAACCACTATAATCTTTCAAACTGCATCGTATTCATCGACAGAAACCACAACATGATCGACGGTAACACAGAAGATGTTATGAAGCTTGAGCCCCTTGCTGACAAGATGACATCCTTCGGCTTCAACACAATTGTTGTTGACGGTAACAATATCGGCGAGCTTTGCGACGCTATCGATGTTGCTATTGAAAGAGCAAAAGAACCCTGCGCACCCACATGTATTCTTATGGACACAAAGAAGGGCGCCGGTATCAAAACAATCGAAGGCGATTACACATGGCACTACGGTGCAATCGACGATGCTAAATTTGCTCAGTTCAACAAAGAACTTGAAGAGGATTACAAGGCTCGTTGCGCTCGTGCAGAAAAGGAGGGCAAATAATTATGGCAGGCGGATTTGTTTATACAGCAGTTGACCAGACTGAACTTTCCACAGCTGAAATTTACGGTAAGGCTCTTGCTGACATTATTTTAAAAGACCCCAAGGTTGTTGCTATCACAGCTGACCTTGCAAAATCAACCAAACTCGGTGACGTTCTTAAGGTTTGCCCCGAAAGAGTTATTAACGTAGGTATCGCAGAACAGGATATGTTCGGTGTTGCTGCAGGTATGGCAAGAGCAGGAATGATTCCTTTCCTTTCAGGCTTCTCTGCTTTCACATCAATGCGTGCTTGTGACCAGCTTCACACAGACATCTGCTATCAGAATGTAAATGCTAAGATTATTGCAACTCATTCAGGTACATCTTTCGGTCAGGCAGGTTCAACTCACCATGCTATCACTGACCTTGCTATCACAAGAGCAATGCCCAACCTTACAGTTATCGTTCCCGCTGACGGCTTTGAAACAGCAAACGCTGTTAACGCAGCATATGAAAACTTCGGTCCTTATTATATCCGTATCAACAGAGGCTTTGACCGTGTTCTTTATGACAACCAGGATTATGGCTTTGAAGTTGGTAAGGCAGTAGAAGTTCACGAAGGTTCAGATATCACAGTTATCGCTTGCGGTTCATGCGTATTCCAGGCTCGTGAGGCTGCTAAGTTCCTCAAGAATTCAGACGGTCTCAGTGTCCGCGTTCTTAATATGCACACAATCAGCCCCATTGACGTTGAGGCTATTCAGAAAGCAATTTCTGACACAAGAAGAATCGTTACAGTTGAAGATCACCTCGTTACAGGCGGCCTCGGCTCAGCAGTTGCTGAAGTTATGGCTCAGTACGGTAAGGGCTGTGCATTCAAGATGCTCGGCCACAAGAGCTTTGCAATGATCGGTCTTCATGAAGACATTATGTCAGATGCAGGCATCGACGCTAACGGTATCATCGCTGCAGTTCGTGAAACCATGAACGCAGACTTTGAAGAAGACGACAACTGGGATGACGAATTTTAATTAATACAAGGAGGCAAAGATTATGGCTCACACAAAAGAAGCCTTATATTCAAATAAAATATTCCTTAATGCAGCTTTGCCGCTTGTAAAGGTTATAGCAAATGATATTCCCTCACTTAAGAAAAAGTTTGAAAATGTTGAAGCAGTTATTCAGGTCAGCTGTCTTGATCCCGACTGCGAGTCAGGCAAGCAGGGTATGCACTTCATCGTAAACAAAGGCGAATGGCTTGTGCACACCTGCCTTACTCCCGACCCCGATATCGAGCTTCAGTTCAAGAGCATGGAAGCTCTCAACGATTTCTTCAAGGGTAACATCACTCCTGCAGGCATTCCCAAAATCAAGGGCTTCAAGAAAGCAGGCGTTCTCGTATCATTTGTTATGGTACTTCTTAAGATGGCAGATCTTCTCGGTGCAACTGAACCCCCGAAGGACGAAGAGACAAAGGAGCTTCTCGTAAAATGCTACTTCTATCTTCTTTCCAGCGGTATCAGCCAGCTCAATAAGATGGGACATCCTGAAATCAGAGACTGGACCTCAAAGAGCCCCGACCGTGTTTACGCTTTTGCTGTTGACAACTATCCTCAGGTTTCTGCCTTTATCCGTATTAAGGCAGGCAAGTCACGTGCAGGCCGCGGCGAATACAAGAGAGCAATGCCTTTCTTCACACTCCGCTTCAACAACCTTGACAGTGCACTCGGTATTCTCATGAGCATTGACGATATGCTCGAGGCTACAAAGGCAGGCCGTCTTGTTATGGACGGCGGTCCCGAATTCGGCGCACAGATCGGCGGATTTATGCTTGAAATCGGCGCTCTTGCAAAATAAGATAAAGCTCACTCAGCCGAGTGTCCTTTCGGACACCCGGCTGTTTTTATTGTATTCATCGGGGAAATCTCTGCAAGCGGGGGGGCGACTCCACCGGAATCGCGGCGCGATTCCGGACGACGCAGTCGTTTGCCGGAAAAGTTCCGGCAGTGGAGTCGCCCCCGCCGCTGTATCCTCACTTTCCGTTTCAGAGAAAAGCCCCCTCAACAGGGGCTTTTCAAGATTTTGTGGCATCTCGCAGAAGGTACACCAAATGTTGAAAAGGAAATAAAAAAGGGCCAAAAAACTACTGTAAAACTCACCAAAATAAAAGCACTTCATTTGTGTAAAGAGTAGAATTAAAAAAAAATAGAAAAACTTCTTGCAAAACTTGCACTTGAATGATATACTACTTATAGTTATAGGTGTCTCTATGGGTATTTTGCACCCTTTTTCGGGTAAAT
The DNA here is from genome assembly GCA_045592465.1 of Acutalibacteraceae bacterium. Classification (GTDB taxonomy): domain Bacteria; phylum Bacillota; class Clostridia; order Oscillospirales; family Acutalibacteraceae; genus UBA6857. Next base: position 5,674 of record JAZNUW010000113.1, read on the forward strand.
ATCGGGAATATATAGGGAAATCCTATTAAAAATATATTCTATTCTTTCATTAAGGAGGAAAATTTATGAAAGTTGGAAAAAAAGTACTAAGTTGCGTACTCGCTATCATGATGATAGTCTCCAGCGTGTCAGTTTGCTTCAGCTCCCTTGGTGCTGTTAACGCAATTGACAACCTCATGAATCGAATTGAGCTCCACCATGCAACATTGGCGGACCTTATCGATGCAACTGAGAGTCCTGACGCTACGGAGGAAGATTTCAAGCGTATCCCGCAACAGGTAAACGCATCTCAGTGGAAGGTTGAAGTGGACTCAGCCACAAGCTCCTGGCACTGGGTAGCAGGTGCATACGAAAGAGCTGCAAAGGAAGCAGCTACTAATGCACACACCTACTATGGAATCTATGAGGCTGTTAAAGCTGAAATCAAGGAAGTTCTTGATGATGGCACCCGCCAGACAGCTCTTGTTAGCCTCGCTCAGTATGATGAGATTCTGAAGTATTTTGCATTTGGTGAAACAGAAGACAAGGGCTTCTATAACTCACCCAACGTAATAACACTTTATATAGGTGCAGGTTTTGACGTTCTTGAATGGGCTGACGGTACAGCTGACGCTTATAAGGACATTCCCGCAACAGAGGATGATCTTAAGCTCTACAACGGTACCCTTAAGTTCACTATGTCTACAGTTACTGATGGCTACGGTATCAATCCCGATGACGTAACCTTTGTTCAGACTGTTCAGGACTCAGCAGCAACCGCAGCAGCTATGAACGTTGTTAAGAGCTCAATTGAGAGATTCATCAAGCTCGCTGACACAGGTCTTACAGAAGAAGATCCCGAAACAGGCGAAGAAGTTACATATCTCTCATGGTTCAACACCGACTTCAATGCTCTTGCAGAAAACGATCCTGCTCTTCTTAACTTAACAGTTACTCAGATTTCTGAGAAGATTGTTGAATATGAAGATGCTATCACTATCACAGGCGTAGGTAACCCCGAAGACATCTGGGACGCTTACGTTAGCCCTGCTATAACCGGCAACAGACTGTGGTCCGAAGTTAAGCAGTGGTACAAGACAAACATCGTTAGTTATATCGCTAAGGCTTATGCAACTGACTATAAGTCTCAGTTTGATGCGCTCTTTGCACAGGCAGCCGGCCAGACTGCAGCTGACGATCTTCTTGCCACATACCGTGATATTCAGGCTGTTCTCACAGCTCTTGAAGAAACAGAAGCTTTCAACGGTGAAACAACTGTTAACATTTTCGAAGAAGTTGTTGACGCTTTTGACGGCGGCAGAACATATTACAATAACGTTCTTACCAACATCACTGACCTGGGCATCAGAGTTGCACAGGCTTATGCAGGTGAGTGGAAAGACGAATATGCAGCTCTTATTGCAATCAATGTTGTAGATGCTCAGACTTCAGTTGACATGGGCCACATCTGGGAGCCCTGTGACGGTTGCGGTACTGTTTGTAATGGCGTTGACGGTGAAGAATGCAAGTACGGCTGGACTGACAGCGATGCTGACGGCGTACTCGACACACCTCCCGCAGACGGCACACACTGTCCTCACGTTGACTATAACACTGCACTTGATTTCTATAACAGAGCAGTTCTTCTTATCGCTGATTTCGAACTTAATGTATTCCCCTACATCCAGAACGAAGCCGGCGGCATAATGTATGACTATATCAACACTGCAGGTGTAACAGAAGCTAACTGGAAGGCTTTCTACGGCAACTATGGTAAAGCTAACCTTAACCTTAACGGTGCTACATATATTAAGATGAAGGCTGATATGGATGCGTTCATCGATTCACTGCGCCTTGTAGGTGGTATGTCATATCAGGTAATCAAGGGCTATTACGATGAATTCATCAGTCTTGGCTACACAGTATGTAAAGAATTTGCTTCAAACGCAGCAACAGTTGATATCTTTAAGGAAATTTTCGGCGAAGAAGGTATCGAACCCTACGATAAGTTCATCAACGACCTTAAGCGTAGAGCTGCTGACCGTATCTATGAGCAGGCTGCACGAGTTAAGCAGTACTATGCAGAAGGCGGCAACAAGGTTACATACTACAACTTTGAAGCTATCCTTGCAGCTACAGCAGCTATCGATACATCACAGTCAGATCTTTTCTCATTCCTCAGAGAAAAGCCCGCATATAACCCCGATGCACAGCAGTTTGTTGATGCAGAGGTAACTACGCTCACAATTGAAGAAGTAGAAGCTCTTTATGTTGAAGCTACATCTTACATGACAGAGGCTCAGTATTTCAAAGATCAGATCAAGATCATGAGAAATCAGGTAACAAGATCTTACGGCAACACCGCCGACAACTATCTTCTTCATTTCCTTTTTGACAGATATAACAATGCCAATAACTATTCAGGTGACTTCTACAGCTACATGTGGACATCAGGTGTTGGCAAGCTTGACTATTCAATGATTAAGGAAGTTGTTAACAAGTTCGGTATCGGTCTTGGCACATCAGATGCAAACAAGATTGAAACCCTTCTTGACGGTGCAGTGGCTGACCTTGATAAGATTATCGTTTCAGAAGACCTCGCAACTCTTCTTAACTCTCTTATCACAACAACTGATGCTGAAACCGGTGAAACCAAGGGCTTCCTTGGCACATGGAAGTATACATACACCGCATCAGACGGAACCACATACCAGAAGGATTCAGAGATCAAGAACCTTCGTGAATTCCTTATTTCAACAATCCTTAACCTTCTCTGGGGCGGTTCACTTCAGACAACCATCTTCAAGGCTATCAATGGCGTAATCGGTGGTGCTGTTTACAACCTTGACCAGTCAATCCCCGTTATCGGTGACCTTTGGAAGTTCCTTCCCAGACATACACGTTTTGCTATCCCCACCATGCCTCACCAGTACTATGCAAGTAACACCAGTGGCATTAAATCACCTGACGGCAGAACTGACCCCATCGGTGGTGACGATGCTCCCAACTGGTATCAGTACTTTGACGGTTCTGCATACTCAGGCGCAATGGACGGTGGCAACTCAACACAGTCATACACAAAGCTCAGCAAATATGACTATAACGACATTCTTAGAGTTCTTGCACAGGCTCCCATCGATGAAGATTACTACGGTGACGGCACATCAGCAAGATCATACTGGAATGAAGTAGAAACAGGTAAGTACTCAAACGGCAGAGCAGGTATCCCCAACAAGGCTTGGGAAGACCTTGACAGTGAGGCTGCATGGCACATCACTGACTTCGACGGCTTCTATCATTCATTTGCAACAGCACTTTGCGGTCTTGCACTTCCTCTTGCAACACTTCTTACAGGTCAGAACACAAACCTTAAGATTTCATTTGCTAATGCCACTGCTTCAGCAAGAAACGGTGGTGACTCACTCTATGACCGTCTGTTTATTCCTCTTTACAGACTTCTTGGCATTGAGGAGAACGCCGGTGACCTTATAAACGGCACACAGTGGAAGTCAGGCTATACAAACGGCTATACACATGCTGCTAACTATAAGGGCGGTTACTACACTCCCAACGATATCAAGTACGCTTGTGGTTCATATGCTGAAAAGTATGACAACACCTGCGGTCTTCGTTTCGGTGGCGCACTTCTTTGGCAGTGTATCTTTGAACCCATCGTTTACTTCCTCGAAAACAAGCTTTTCGTTAACCCGATCCAGGAAATCCTTCAGCTTCTCCCCAACCTTCTTGCAATGCTTGAATATAACCAGCTTATGCCCAAGCTCAAGAGGATCATTGTTAATATTTATCTGGATAAGGTCATAGGTATTTCTATTGGTGACGGTATCTCAATTTATCCTCTTTCACTTTCAGATCTTGTTCTTCCTCTTCTTGACGACCTTGGCCTCGACCTTACAAAGGGTATCTCAGGTCTTATGGGCGTGCTGATTAAGGCAACCAAGACGAAAACAGGTCCGGGCAGTGATAATCTGGGTGATTATCTGACCGTACCGGAAGTTGACACCAAGGGCCACACTGTGCTTGTTCATAATACAACAGGCAACAAGGTTTACGCCGACGATAACGGCGACTACTGGTCCGGCAGCACAAAGATCGACCTTGCAACAACTAAGGACTACTCAACATCCAACGTAGCATATAAGGATGCTGACGGTTACTACTATACAAACCTTGGTCTTCTCACTCAGACACTCTTTGGCGTAGCTAAAGAAGGCGTTCTTTCAATGATGAAGTTCACCAAGTCAGGTGAGGGTTCATTCGTTCTCGATATTCACGTTAACCGCATTCTTGCTATGGGTACTGTAAGATACACAACCTACAACGGCTGTGTAGCTTCAGGCTATCCCAACTATCACATCTATGCAGATCCCGGTGACGTTCTTCTCACAGTGTTCAGATGGCTTCTCAATGACGGCGTTATTAACTCAATTATGCCCTTGCTTGGTGGTCTTCTCGGCGGCGGTTCTGAAGGCGGCGGTTCGATCCTTGACACCATTATTCCCATTATCGACGGTCAGGCTGACGCAATTATGGCTATACTCATTTCATTGCTCAATGACTTCGAAGTAACTTATTACACATATAAAGATACTTATGCTGACGGCACAATGACATGGCACGATTTCGGTAAGAACGGTGCATTTGTTCTCGGCAGATATCTCACACAGTATCTTGCTGATATCCCCGACGGCAAATATTATGCTGACGGCTATCAGACAGTTGACGGCGGCATCGATGCAACTAATGCTACAGATGCAACCAGAGTAGGTAAGGTAGACAGAGCAATCAAGAGCATCGACGACCTTATTGCTACACTCGTACCTTCACTTATTCCCACACTTCTTCCCATGATTGAGGGCATCATTCCCGAAAACCTTTCAGGTCTTCTTGAGCCCCTCAGAAATGTTAAGGAAGGTGCAACTCTCGCTGACCTCGTTGCTGATGTTCTCACAGCAGACGACCTTCTGCAGATGCTCGTTGAGCTTCTCGTAGGTACAGGCGAGCAGAAGAAGGAAACACTCGAAGACGGCACAGAAGTTGATGCATTCCAGAAGGATGAAAACGGCGACTATGTGCTTGACGATAACGGCGACAAGATTCCCGTAATGGATACAGGTCTTCTCGGCGGCCTTCTTGGCAGCGGTATACTTGCAAACCTCCTTCCCGCACTTGCAGAGTTTGATATTGATATCAGACCCGGTGCATTCTATGACGCTGCTTACACAACAGGTAACCAGCCTATCCAGCAGTGGCTTATCAGTTGCTGGAACAAAGTTTCAAGCAAATATAGCGACTATCACGACATGACTTGGGCAGATGTAACAGCTCCTGCACCCGGTGTAATCACCTGGTTCAGCTTTGCTGAAGGTACATCAGCTGAGGTTAAGGTTGATGCGTTCTTTGACACAGTTGAAACACTCCTTATGCCTCTTAACCCCTTACTTTCATTCCTGTTCAGCGGTCAGGACATCACACTCTTTGACAGACTGACACTTGAAGGTAACCCCGGTTATCAGAGATCAGTTGTTATGCTCATCGAAGCATTCGGCTACGGTGACGTTGTTGTTGAAACTAAGAACGGTAAGACATACACCGCTTCAATGACAGCTAACGATTACCTCACATATGTACACGGCAGCACTAACCCTGAAGCTAACAAGGGTGACAGCAGAATGTGGAAAACTGTTGAATCACCTCTTGCTCCTCTGTTCACAATGCTCAGAGCACTTCTTGTTGGTGACGGTGAAAACATTCTCGGTCTTCTCGAAAGCCCGCTTACAGTGCTTCTCTCAAAGCTTCCCAACCTTGCATATCTTATGTATTCATATGAAACAGGTGAGAAGGATGAGACAGGTGCTCCCATCACAACAAACAACCTTTCACAGGCAATTAAGAACCTTATTGCTCCTGTTCTTGCGATCCTTGACATCATTGACCCCATCCTTTCAAGAGCACTTGAACTTGATATCGAAGCTCTTCTTGACAGTTTCCTGAACGTTGAAAATATGCTCAACGACCTCATTTCAGGCCTTGTTAAGGAAGAAGATGCTGATGCAGAAGACGTTGTTGTTTCTAAGTTCATTGACTTCGGCGCACTCGCAGTTTACGGCAGTAAGAGCGTCAACATGAATGCTCCCACAAACGTTGAAGATTACACAACCTTCACACGTTTCGAAGGCTCAGCAGGTCAGACATTTATCACACTTGTACGTTCAATCCTTTCCGATGAGCTTATTGAAGCAGTTGCTGACGCATTCATGGAAACATACACAGCTAACGAAGAAGGCGTAGAAGTTACTCCTGAAGTTGCTGAAGACCGTGCAAGAGTTCGTCAGATCGTTAAGGCTATTGCTAACCGTACAAGAACAACCGAATTCAAAGACGGTAACTATGACGGCACAAGCATTGACCTTCTTATCTCAATCGTAGTAGACATCTTCACAGACTATGTTCCCGGCGACGGCATTGACATGTTCTATAAGAAGATGGCTGACTCAGGTTACAGCGATGAGCTCATGAAAGAGTATGGCGTAATCCATGAAGGCTATGACTGGGATTCAATTTCCAAGGATAAGGAAACAAATGAAGTTCTCTTCACACAGGCAGAGGTAACAGAGACTCTTGACAGCATCGACAGCGTTCTCAAGAAAGCTCTCCCCGACATTATAGATATTCTTGTTTCACAGAACATTCTTGATCTCTCAAGCCTCGGCATCGAGCTTGAAGGCGGTTCAACAAGCCTCTATGAAATCCTTACAAAGCTTGTTGCAAGCCTTGCATTCAAGGATGACACAATGACAACAATCCTCAACCTTCTCGTTGGCGCATTCGGAGGCATGATCGGTGACTTCCTGCCCATCATCAAGGATGCAGGTATTGACATCACAGCAGTCAGCCTCTATAAGGACGCAGCTGAAAACGGTGGCTTACGTCAGTACATGGCATATGGCATCGAAGGCGGCGTATCTGCAGAAGGTAAGATCACTGTTGACGGTGAAACACGTGACATCACATGGGCAGACGTTCATGCAGCTCACGCATATCACAACTATAAGTATGACGACAACGGCAATGTTGTTTATGATGAAAACGGCAATGTTGTTTACGCATACGGCACAAAGACAAAGATTGACGAAGAAACCGGCAAGGAAGTCAAGGACGAAAACGGCGACCTCGTACTCGTTCCTGACGAAGAGAATCCCGTAATGGCTCTTGTTGACAGCGGCTGTACTCAGAAGAAGGATGACAACGGCGAGTACATCTACACCTACAAGAACGACGACGGTGAAGAAGTAACATACACAAGCAAGCTTGCTAACCTTAAGTCATTTGCTGTTAAGACTGATGAAAAGGACGAAGAAGGCAACTTCATCTGGACTAAGTATTCACTCAAGGCTGTTTATGACGAAAATGTTGCTCCCGGCTGGACATGGAGCTTTGACGATGTTGAATCACTCGGTTACAGCGATCATTTCTACGGCAAGGTCAGCTACTTCATTACCTGCCTGTGGGAAATCATCAGTGGCCTTGGTCCTATCCTTGAAGCTATCTTCTTCGGTAAGATTTCAAATAAAGCAGTTAAGCTCTTTGACACACTTAATATTGAAGGTCAGGACGGTTATGAAGACACAATGCTTCCGCTTCTTCGCGGCTTTGGTCTTGATGCAATCCTTTCATACCTCAACACCGCACCGGCAACTGATGCAGACGGCAATGTAATCACAGGCCTTACAATGCTTCAGCAGCTCAACAACGAAAGAACTGAACTTTACGGTGAAGGTGTAAACGCAATTCCCGCTAACCTTCTTAAGGGTAACGCAGGTGCTAAGCGTTCACTCGGTACATGGCGTAATGCTTCTGACGGATCAATCAACGAATATGCATTCAAGGCATTCTCAGGTGCTAATGCACGTGACTGGTTCGCAGCTGAAGCAAGCGGCGACATCTATTGGGATGCAGATGCAGGCTTTGATATGGAAACATTCCTTAAGGTTATTGTTAACTATATCTTCTACTTCGTTGAAATCCTTGCAACATATCCCATCACAACTCTTATGAATGCACTTCCCACACTTGCATACTTCATCGCAGCAGGTGACGGACTTAACGAGATCGTTTCTAACCTTCTCACATTCGTAACAGTTCTCACAGACAGAATTGCTCCCGTTGCTAAGATCGACGTTAACACCATCGGTGGCGGTCTCATCGACGTTCTCGGTACCAACAACTGGTCATCATTCCAGAAGGTATTCACACAGTACATCGACGTTGACGAAAACGGCAATATCACAGAACAGGAAGTTGACGTATCCTTCACACAGGCAATTCTCTCATTCGTAGCAAACATCAAGTTTGACCTTGCAGAGCTTCTCGGCAAGGAAGAGAAGTACGAACGTACTCTCACATACTTCATCGACGGTGAAGTTGAAGCTCAGGCATGGGCAATGATCAATGCTGCTCCCGGTAACGAAGAAGTTCTCGAACAGGCCAGAACACTCCGTGCAGATGCAGTTACAGCATGGCTCAAGTCACTTGCAGCTCTTGCTGATCCCTTCGGCAACAGCTACACAGACGCTGACGGCAAGAATCACAACACCTCACATGTTGCAGAATATGTAAAGGTTGACGCTGCTAACGGCCAGCTTTCAGTTCCCAAGGCTGACGTATTCATGTTCATCCTTGACTTCATCTTTGAAAACACAACAATTAAGGAAGTTCTCGGTGCGCTTCTCGGCTATGACATCACAGATGAAAACGGCTCAGATGCAGAGCTTCTTGACGAACTCCTTACAAATGTCTTCAAGAGCCCCGACGCTGTTGTTGACCTCATCATCGCTCTGTTCACAGGCTACACTGTTAAGGGCGCTGAAAAGGTACCTCTCATCCCCATCACAGAATATCACTACGACTTCTATGATGAAGACGGTAACACAACTTACGAAGACATTCTTCCCTCAATTCAGGACGGCACATACACAGGTTCTGAAATCTCACGTGTAAAGACTGCTTACGCAATCGATAACCTTGACAAACTCGTTGGTACAGTTCTCAACCTCTTCAAGGCAGACCTTGTTAAGGAAGGCGGACTCTTCCACGGTATATTCACAGAAGATGACAACATCAGCCTCAAGACTGCAGTTAACGGTCTTCTCGAAGATCTTCTCTTCACAGATGACATGATTAACGACCTTCTTGGCATGCTTGTAGGTCTTCTCGCAGGCGAAGGTGTCGGCGATATTATTGCTATCGTTACTGACATCCTCAAGAGCGCAACAGGCATCGACATTTCACCCAAGGCATTTGCTAACAATGCTATTCTTGAAGGTCTTATCCTCAACGCAGACGGCACAGCAAAGACATGGGCAGAAATCGCTGAAGCTAACAAGCAGTATGAATACAAATATCAGACTCTTGATAAGAAGGGCGAACCCGCAACAAACGATAAGGGCGAACCTGTTTACGCTGCTTACTTCGATGTATCAGCAACTGCAACAACTGCAACTGTTGATGCTGACGGTGACGGCGAAGAAGATGACACAGTAGCACTTATTCCTGTTTACAACCAGAAGCAGTCACAGAATGCTGACGGAAAATACGAATACTACTACTATGCATCAGACGCAGATAAGGAAAATGACGTTAAGACTCCTTATACTCATGCTGAAAAGAATCAGACAGAGTACACTGTACCCGGTGCAGAAGGCGAAGAAGCTACAACATATACACTCACAGCTGTAATGGTTGACGATACTGACAGCCAGAAGACTGCTGTTAAGTTCACAGAAGAGTGGAATATCGTTGTTAAGCCCGCTGAAGGTGCAACTCAGGCTGAAATCGACGCAGCAACACGTGCTTCACGTGTAAACTTCATCACAATTCTCTGGGATGTTCTTGAGCCTCTTTCACCTGTACTCGAAGTATTCCTTACAGGTCAGAGCCTCACACTCTACGGTGAAATCACAATCAACGGCTTCGACGGATACGCAGGCGTTATCCTTCCCATTATCGAAGCTCTCGGTGCTCCTGTCTTCGAAAAGAAGGACGGCAGCAAGTACCTTGAAACATATTATAAAGATCAGGCTAGCTATGAACTCGCAGTTTATGGCGGCACAGGCTATGACGAAGACGGCATGCCCATAGTATACACAGGCGACACTCAGGTTCTTCTTCAGTCAATCGCAGATGCACTCTTTGCACTTGTTGATTCACTTTGCGACAGACCTGTTTCAACTCTCGCTACAATGCTTCCCTACCTTTCAAGATTCCTTGAAAGCGACGGTCTTGACGTTATCGTCGGCAACCTTCTTGCTCCTGTAACAGCTATCACTGACATGATCAAGGATATCTTCGAACTTGATATCATTGGTCTTCTCAAGGGTATCCTTCAGGGTCTTGCAGGTTCAAGTGAAGATCCCGCAGTTGACACTGCAACAGAATATGCTTCACAGCAGCTTGATGAAGCTCAGGATGCAAATGCTAACGCAGGCATCGCTCTTGCAGCTGATGAAGATGAAGAAGACGACATCTTCGACACCAACACCGGTATCGACACATCCAAGCTTTCATTCATGGATATTATCTGGGATATTCTTGGCGGCGTTAAGATCAGCCTTGGCGACGGTAAGGAACTCGTTCTCTCAGATATCATCACCGACCGTCTGTTCGCTATCCTTGCAACTTGCGCATGGTACAACGACGAAGGTCTTAAGACCGACGCAGGTGAAGACTATGTTATGATCAAGGGTGTTGACTACGCTGATGGTGAAAACGAAAACATCAACGACAGCGTTGTAATCAATGTTGAAAAGATCACTGACTACTACGTTGACCGTGAAACTGTTCTCATCGCATTCCTTGACACACTTCTGTTCCAGGAAAGCGTACGTGACCTTATTGCAGGCCTTCTCGGTGACTTCGACTTCTCAGACGAAGCTCTCAAGGATATGGCTCCTGCAGAGGATAAGCTCATTGACACAGATTATCTCCTTCCCGTTCTCCTTTACGGTGTATTCATGGACGGCGAAGCAGTTGAAAGACTTCTCATCGACCTTCTCTCATGGTACGATGTAGAATATGCTCCTGAAAGAGTTAAGGTTCCTGCAGGCGTAACAGAGGATCTTCCCACTGTTGACTGGGCAGCTACAGGCCTTAACGAAGCAGAACTTGAGAAGCTTCCCGAACAGCTCGACAACCTCGTTGCAGCAGTTCTTCCTCTCGTTCTCGAGCTTCTTCCCACCTTCGGTCTTGATCTTGGCCTTGACGTAGGCGGCGCAACATCAATCGAAGGCATGGTTGAAAACCTCATCGCTTCACTCTTCAAGGATAAGGTTGAAGATGACGGTACTGTCAAGAACGGTCTTGCAACCACACTCTTCACACTTCTTGTTAACCTTCTTGGTGGCAACAAGCTTGATTCAATCCTTTCACTTGTTTACGAGCTCACAGGTGGCAACGAAAATGCTGTTAACCTTACACTCGATTACTTCAAGGATTCTTCAGAAGCTCTCGAAGCATACTTTGCTGATTACGAGACATGGGAAGAAGCATATGAAAACTTCAAGGTTAAGGTTGAATTCAATGCTGAAACCGACAAGGTAACATACACAGATGATATGGGTACTCCTGACGACGACACAGACGACGTTGAATATAAGGATATTCCCGCAGCAAACGACGGCAAATACCTGTACAAGACAGACTCAAAGAATGCTCCTGTTCCCGTATATGCCAAGGATGAAGATGGCAACAGCATCCCTGTTTACGCTTCATCAGCTAAGACAATTACAAATGAATTCGGTACTTACTACATCGACGGCGGCAAGGCTGCAGAATCAGTTGACGAAAACGGCGACAAGGTTCTCGAAGAGCCCGTTAAGGACGCATATGTAGTTGAAGTTAAGGATGGTAAGGTTGTTTACGAATACAAGTATGAAGTGAAGCTCACAAATACAGGTTCATTCGGCGCAACAGATTACGACAAGACACTTGCTCTTCTCGGCGATATCATCACTCCCTTCGTACCCGTATTCAAGCTCCTGCTCCTTGAAAAAGATTTACCCGCACAGAAGGGCGGCAACCTCGTTCTTCTTGAAGGCGTTACAATTTCTGCAGGCGACGGCTATGACCGCTTCGTAATTCCTGTAGCAGAAATGCTCGGCATCGAAATCGTTAAGGATAAGTACGATGTTGATAAGCTCACAAATGCTGAGTTTGGTGACTGGGTAATTGAAGGTATCGTTAAGCTTATCAATAAGATTGTTAAGGCTCCCATCGGTACAATCATTGACCTTCTTCCCAACCTTGCATACTTCATCACATCAAACGGTCTTGCACAGTCTGTTGAACAGCTTCTCGCTCCCGTTCTCACACTTGTAGACATGGTTAACGATATCGCTGCAGCAGAAATCGCTGTTAAGGGCAGAACCGAACCTCTCGTAGCTCTCAACGTATATGAACTTCTTGCAGGTCTCCTTGACGATGCAGGCATCAAGCTCACATACAACGCAGAGTTCGACGTTGAAAAGGACGGCGAAATCAATACAGCCGGTGAAATCATCATGTCACTTCTCACTGCAGAAGGCCTTGAAGACCTCATTATGGGTCTTGTTAAGGATGACATGGGCACTCCCGACGATAAGACAGACGACGTAACTAAGCTCGGCTTCCTCGACGGCTTCTTTGCTGACCTTGTAAGCAAGCTTTGCGCAATCACAGATGTTAAGACTATGCGCTACTTCGGTGCAACTATCGGTTCATCAGGCAGAACAGTTAAGGGTGTTAAGGCAACAAGAGCTAACACAGTTCTTCAGCTTATCTCTGAAACAGTTCTTGCTGAAAACGGCCTCATCTTCGATATCCTCGAAATGGCTGCTCCCGATTACGAGTCAGATGAAACACTCAAGACAGTTATCGACGGCATCACAGGCGAAAACAGATATTGCATCCTTGAAGTTCTTCTTAACTACTTCAACCACTATGACGTTGAAGGCACTCTCATTGAATACCTGTCATTCGACGCTAAGGAATTCAGCTATGAGACATACAGCACAGACTCAACACTTACAGCTCGTAAGGTAAGACGTGCTATCAAGAAACTTGACAAGGCTATCCTTGCTCTTATTCCCGAAATCCTTCCCATGCTTGAAGAAGTCGAATTCCTCAAGAAGACTCTCAGCTCACTCAAGAAGGGAGACGGAACATACACAGGCGTAACCCTTAACATGGTTGTTGAATCAATCCTCACAGATCTTGCATTCAACAATGACACAATGAATATGCTTGTAGGCCTCGTAGTAGGTCTCCTCGGTGGTGACGGTATTGCAGATATCCTCAGCACTCTCACTCCCATACTTTCAGACCTTCTCGACGTAAATCTCCAGCCTGAAGCAGTTGCAGCAGGCGCAGGCGCTGACTCGGCTCTCTACAGCTTCATCATGGCTGCTATCGCAGGCACAGAAGCTGAACGCACAACAGTAACAACTGATGATCTCGGCGCAACAGTAGCCACAGCACGTCAGGCAACATGGGCAGACATCGCTTCTTACTACTCTGACTATGCATACTATTACATTGACACAGTAGAAGACGATGACGAATCAGGCTATGTAATTAACCAGCACTTTGACATTAACAAATATGACGATGCAAGCACTCAGACAATAACTCTCGAAGATGGCACAAGCAAAGAAGTAGTTCTCTACACACGTGCTATTGCTACCGACGATGACGGCAATATTATCTGGGCTGACGACGCTAAGACTGTTCCCACATTCGCACGCGTAATGAGCGACGAAATGTATGGCTATAACTGGACATACTCAGTAGCTGATGATCCTGCAACAGACGATGTTAACGAAGCTAAGGAATACAGCGGTACTGTATATCTTGAGGCTGACAATGCAACAGAAGCTGAAGTAGAAATCGCAGGCGAAAAGAAGACAGTTGACGTTGAAATCGCTTATGTAGAAGCAGGTACTAAGGTTCTCGGCGCAAGAAGCCATGACTGGGGTATCGATGCAGCTGACACCTTCACAGCTAAGAAGGATAAGTTCATCTCAGAACTCTGGGGCATTGCTAAGGCAGTTGAACCCGTACTCAACTTCCTCTTCATGGGTGAAGACATCACTATCCAGTCAACAGTTGACGGCAAGACAGTTGATGCTATCACTCTTAAGGGCGGCCAGGGCTACAGATATGCTCTCTATCCGCTTCTTCAGGCACTTGCTGCTGACCAGATGAACAACCCGCTTGTTGATCCCACTGTTTACGAAGTTACAGGTAAGGGCACAGCTCTCACACTCTCAGCTCTTGTAGACGGTATCTTCAACATCGTTGAAAACCTTGAGGCAGGACCTATCGAGTACGTTCTCAATATCCTTCCCTCACTTTCATACTTCCTTGCATCTGACGGTCTCAGACTCTTCGTTGAAAATCTTCTTTCACCCGTCTTTGCACTTCTCGACGTTGCAGAACCCGCAGTAGGCGCTCTTCTTGACGACCTTCTCGGCGGTCTGCTCAGCCCGATGATCCGCGACTTCATGCCCGCAAACGCAGGCCATGATGTAGTTGACGATAAGGGTACAGAAGACACATCAGACGACGAAACTGTTAAGGAATATACTCTTGACGAAATTCTCAGAATCGCAGGCAGCGACGGCAGCCAGCTCGTTGGCATTCTCAATAAGCTTCTCAGCGGCCTTCTTGTTAAGACTGATGAAAACGAAGCAGTAGAAGTAGTTAACATTCTTCCTGCTAACTTCTTCAAGGACTATGTAGCATATGCAGTCGAAATCTCTAAGGGTGCCGGCGCTAAGGACTACTACGAACTTAAGGATAAGACAACAGGCGAAACCAGCTACATTCCTCAGGCTGACTATAACGAAGCTGAAATGAAGGATAAGTACGACATAGTTGCAACCCGTTATGCAGTTAACAACTGGAAGGTTGACATTGCTGACTCACTTATCTATCTCCTTGAAAATGTTGCAAGTGAAGAACTCCTTACTCTGCTTGCAGGCCTTATCGGTGACGAATACGGTTCAGACGCATGGAATGATAAGCTCAGCAAGAACGATCTTATCACTGTTATCCTCAACACACTTATCAATGGCGATAACAACGGTCTGACCCTCGCTCAGATTATCGTTTCACTCTTCGAAGGTTACGAAATCGCATACTCACCCCTTAACGGTATCTATATCGATATAGATCACGAAGGCATGACAGCAGCCGGCGATCTTCCCGGTAAGCTTGACAACGTAATCAATGAAGCTCTTCCCGTAATCCTTCCGCTTATCGCAGGTAAGGATGTTGAAGAAGGTTCAATCCTTGACGTACTCATGAAGGCTCTCAAGGATTACGATTCAGAGAAGACAACTGACACATCCATCAAGGTTGCAGTTGACGCACTTCTCGGCTCATTCCTGAGTGACGATATGGTACGCAGCGTTGTTGAAATGCTCGTAGGCGTTCTCGGCAACGACACAATCGATATGATTCTCGGTCTCATCAAGATCGGCGATCATAAGCTTGTTGCAAAAGAATTCCTTGCTCAGATCGAAGATCACTTCGACGGTAAGGCTGACTATGCAGCAGCACTCGCAGCTATCCAGGCAATTATGGGCTCAGCAGAAACATGGGCTGAAGTTGCTAACAATAACACTAAGTACGTTTACACTTACGTAATCGAAGAAGCAACTGCTGATAAGGCTGCTGTTCTCGGCACATACTACGGTGCTATAGGTGAAACAACTGCAGTTATCGGCGAAGGCGAAGATGCTAAGACAGTTGCTCTCACACCTGTTTATAATCAGAAGCAGTCAATGAATGCTGACGGCGAATATGAATACTACTACTATGCATCAGAAGAAGCAGTAGCTAACGATGAAAAGACATACATTTCATTCAAGGAAGCTCAGACTGAATATGTAGTAGGCGAAGACAAGTTTGCTCTCACTGCAGTTATGGTTGACGATCTCGACAGCCTCAAGACAGCAGTTAAGCTTGACAAGTCAATCACATTCGGCATTGATGATGCAGCAGCTGATAAGAAGCTCGATGCAGTTATCAACGCATTCACAGTTCTTCTTGAACCCTTGACAGAAGTTCTCCAGCTCGTATTCCAGGGCAAGACTCTTACACTTCTCTCAAGCAACGGCGTATACACAGGCGACTTCGAAGATGTATACAACACAACA
>JAZNUW010000114.1:0-2639 GCA_045592465.1 Acutalibacteraceae bacterium
GTTCTTCTCAAGGAAGGCACCTATGCCGATTACAGAGAAATGCTCAAGAAGCAGGGCAGAGTTCTCAATCAGATCAAGCCTGTTACCGTTATCAACACAGACGAGAGAAAAGAATTCTTCCTTGCACACATCGACAAATAAAAAACAAGCAAAGTTTGTGGGGTGCGGGGCAAAGCCCTGCAAGGTAAAAATTATGATTATATTGGGACGCGGGTAAAACTCGCGTCTCTTTTTTTGTTTTCCCGCCGAGGGAATTTTAATGAAAAACAACCGAACAAATGTTCTTGACAAAACTCTCTTTTTGCTGTAAAATAGTAAGTGTGCTTAAAAAAATATCTTTCATCAGTGTGCTGATGCCTCACGGTATCGGTGCACTTATTAATTTTTTAGGAGTGATTATAATAACATTTTTAAAACAAATTGAAAAGGTCACAAGCTCAGACGAGCTTATTAAGCCCGGCTTTCTGTTGCAGATTGCAAATATGCCCGACGGTGAGGTGAAGCTCAAAGCAGTTGACACTGCACTGAAAAAGGCACACGAGCTGGAGTGCGCAGATGATTTCAAAGACTGTATGCTCTCTATGCAGAACCTTTGTGATATTTCAAGGCTTATGGGGGGCGGTGACAGGCTTTCACTTGAAAGAAACTCAGAGGGCAGAGTGTGCAACGTGATTGAAAACTATGTGAAAATTTTTGAGGGTGACGAATATTTCAAAGACCTTCGCTTCAACGAGCTGAGCAACAATGCAGAAACCATCCGTGACGCAAAGACGGTTATATGGTCTGACACCGATGATGCTCAGGCAAGAAACTATTTTGAAAAAAATTACGGCATCTGCACAGCCTCAAAATATGAGGATGCCCTGAAAATTACTCTGTCAAATAGGTGCTATAATCCTGTCAAAGAGCTTATTGAAAGCTTTCAGTGGGACGGCAAAGACAGAATACACACCTTTCTTTCAGAGTGTATGAGAGCTGAAAACACAGCCTACACAAGAGAGGTCAGCCGTCTTATTTTTGACGGCGGCATCTTCAGGCTTTATAACCCCGGGTGCAAATTTGATGAGATGCCCGTGCTTATCGGCACACGCCAGGGTGAGGGCAAAAGCACCATAGTCAGGTGGCTTGCCCTTGAAGACCGCTTCTTTTCAGAGGTTACGGAATTTGAGGGGCAACGTGGCATAGAAGCTCTTGAGGGTGCCTGGATATGTGAGGTTTCCGAGCTTCTTGCCATGACCAGGGTCAAGGACCAGGAGGCAGTCAAAAGCTATCTCTCACGGCAGAATGATAAATACCGTATGCCCTTTGCCAAAAGAGTCAGCGACCATAAGAGGCAGTGCATATTCATCGGTACCACAAACAAGCTTCAGTTCCTCACTGACAAAACAGGTAACAGACGTTTTCTTCCCGTCAGGGTGTGGCAAAGGGGCAGTGAGCTTTATGAAAGTGAAAGGGAAATTAAACAGTACATTCAGCAGTGCTGGGCGCAGGCTTATCACAGATATAAAACGGGCACTGCAAGCCCCTGCTCAGACCCTGATATGCTTGAAATTATCCGTCAGAAGCAGGCTGAGGCAACCCAGGATGATTACCGTGAGGGAATGATAAGAGACTTCCTTGAAAGCAGGGATGAGGTCTGCATACCAATGCTGTGGTATGAGGCGCTGAAAATGAGAAGCGACATCAAGCCCACACGAAAGGACAGCGTCGAAATTGCCCTCATAATGCAGAATATGCCCGGCTGGGAGAAGCACAGCTCAAAGCGATTTGAGGATTACGGAACACAGAGATGGTGGAAAAAAGAGTGGATTGAGCTGTGATTTGTCAACTGACAACAAAGTCGGTTGACAGTCGGTTTATAGACGGTTTACAAAAAATCCCAGAGTTTATAAGGGTTTACAGGCATTTGTAAACTAAACAACTGATATTCTTATGAATTTATTTTATTATAAAGATATATATGTGTGTATTTATGGAAAGCTTGGTTTATTGGTTTACAACTTGATAAAATCGAAGATTTTATCAAGTCGTGTTTTGCCACAGCAAAACATATCGAATTTGCCGAAGGCAAATATATCGAGTTTGCCGTCAGGCAAACATATCGAGTTTGCCGCAAGGCAAACATATCGATTTTTCTATATGCGCTTCGCGCTCGATATGCCTTACGGCTCGATATGTTGCTTCGCAACTCGATATGCACTTCGCGCTCGATATGTTGCTTCGCAACTCGATATGCCTTACGGCTCGATATGCGCTTCGCGCTCGATATGCACTCTGCGAGTGCAAGAATGAAATGACCTTTCGGTCATGAAATGCACTTCGTGCATGAAATGAAGCTTCGCTTCGTGAAATGCCTGCGGCATAATATGCGCTTCGCAACTCGATATGCACTTCGCGCTCGATATGCCTTACGGCTCGATATGCGCTTCGCGCTCGATATGCACTCTGCGAGTGCAAGAATGAAATGACCCTTTCGGTCATGAAATGTGCTTCGCGCATGAAATGAAGCTTCGCTTCGTGAAATGCCTGCGGCATAATATGTGCTTCGCGCTCGATATGTTGCTTCGCAACTCGATATGCCTTACGGCTCGATATGCGCTTCGCGCTCGATATGCACTCTGCGAGTGCAAGAATGAAAT
>JAZNUW010000115.1:0-7059 GCA_045592465.1 Acutalibacteraceae bacterium
CCGATGTCTTTATAGTGGAAATAAAAGGCGTTTCGGCTCAGCTGTGCGTTTTCACAAAGTGTCTTGACTGTAATTTTGTTAAGCTGCTGAGTTTTTGCCATTTCTGCAAGGCTTGTTTCAAAGGCTTTTTTTGTTTTTTTCCCGCATGCATATTCTTTAGTTGCCATGTTGTTCTCTCCCTCTTTTTTATTGCTTTAATGCTGTGTCTGATTTTTGTCATTGAGGATATTTGTGTACCTTATGGGACAAACATCATAAATTAGTAACGTATATTATATTTATAGCATATTTATTGCGACAAGTCAAATCTCTTGTTAATAAAATATTAAAAAACATAATATTTTTAAACAATAATTATTTGCTATAAAAGACACGTTGTAGAAATTCTGACAGTGTGTATCAAATGAAGTGCAGTGTCAATTATTCAGGAAAGGAAAAACTTATGAAGCATAACAAAGACAATTATCGCGTGCCTGAGGCAAATTATCTCGCAGCACCCACTGACGAAAGCTGCTATCAGTACCTCAAGGCTGCTTATGAAAAAATTTCAAAGGATTACGGCGAATATGAAGCTTTCATCACTCCCGTCGGTCCTGTTGAAAGTGCAACCACAATGACAAGACTTTTCAATGACATCGAAAAGATGGCATCCTTCATAGCATCAAAAGGCATTAAGAGAGGCGATGTTGTTACAGCATTCCTTCCCTCATGCGGTCACGCATTTATTGCTTTTTATGCTCTTAGCAAAATTGGTGTTATTTCAAACTTTGTTCATCCCATGACACCTCCCCAGCAGCTGCTTGAAATTATGAAGCACACAAACAGCAAGGGTATATTTATGCTTGACCTTTTTGCAGGTGCCTTTGCAAGTGTTATCAATGAATATATGACAATTGTCTGCTCAACATCAGACTTCTGTGAAGGCGTAGCCTTCCAGTACGCAAAGGGCAACGAAATGCAGAATGCACATGTTCCCGAGCTTCCCAACGTTGTGCGTTATATGGATATCATGGCTATGGATCTTCCCGCAGTGCCCGATGCAGAGCACATGGGCAAGGATGACGCTATCTATCTTCACGGCGGCGGCACAACAGGCAAGAGCAAGACTATCATTCACTCAAACTTCTCATTCAACAGCCTTGCAAGAGGTCTTTACATACTTGACAATCAGCACGTTTATCCTGATGACCGTTCAATGTGTACTCTTCCCTGCTTCCATGCATACGGCCTCGGCGGCGCTATGCACTATGCTATCTGTAACGCATTCGGTCCTATCATGATTCCGAAGCTTGATCCCCTTCAGGCTAATGAGCTTATCAGAAAATATAAGGTTACAGAAATTCTCTCAGTACCCAAGATGTTTGAAAAGCTTGTCAGTGCTCCTAACTTTGAAAACGAAGGCACAAAGAACCTTGCAATGATTTTTGCAGGCGGCGACGTTGTTTCAAATGAATTTGTTGCAAAGTTCAATGCAATTATGGAAAAGCACGGCGCAAGAGCAAAGATGTGCCGTGGTTACGGTCTGACAGAGATGTGCGCTGTTTGCACAACCAACTCTGATTTCTATTATAAGTCAGATTCAACAGGTTATCCTCTTAACTGTGTTGACCTTGAAATCTGGGATGACGACAGTAATGAGCTTCCCGCAGGCGAAATCGGTGAAATCGTTTTCGGCGGTGACACAATGATGAACCGTTATCTTCCCGATGATGTTATTCAGGAAAGCGGCATTTACACTGACAAGAACGGCAAAAACTGGGTAAGAACAGGTGATATGGGTTATCTTGATGAAGACGGCTTCGTTTATTTCTCAGGCCGTAAGAAGAGAATCATTGTTATTGCCGCTTACAACATTTATCCTGCAACAATTGAAGAGCATATCTATAAGCTCGACTACGTAAACGAGGTTTGCGCAGTTCAGGGCTATAACGAAGAAGGCAAGCCCGACGTTAAGCTTTGCATTTCACTTAAGGATCCCGAAGCCGACAAGGAAGAAATGGCTGAAAAGATTCTTGCATATTGCGCAGAACACATTGAAGGCTATGCTTGCCCCAGAAGAGTTGAATTCCACGACCTTCTCCCCAGAACAAAGATAGAAAAGATTGACTTTGTCAAGCTTTCAGATCCCGTTCCCGCAAAATAAGAAAAACATAAAGAAAGAGCAGTTCATCATGAACTGCTCTTAGTTTTTTGCGATAAAATTTTTTATTTGAGAGTGAAAGTTCTTGAATAGCCGTCAAGAGCCTTTCCTGCAACAAAATCTCTTGCAGTGAAGACAACCTCACCGTCATAAACCTCCATATAAACGCCAAGACCCTTCTGGTCATATTTGCCTCTGGCGTTGCCTTTGCCGAAGGCGGCAAGGTTTATGGAATAAACACCGTTTTCTTCGTTGAGAGCCAGCAGTGATTTATCATAGATGCCTGTGTGAAGGTGACCGCTGAAATAGAAAACATTCTTATATTTTGTGAGAATTTCTCTGACCTTATAGGACTGCTCACCAAGGTCGCCGCCCGTTGCCCAGTATTCAGGCAGACCGTGAGTGTCGGCAAGAGGCTGATGTGCAATAACAAATGCAGGCTTGCCCTCGGCCGTTGCTCTTGCAAGCTCGCTGTCTATAAAGCTGAGCTGAGCATCAGAAATAACGGCTCTTTCAACCTGGTGCTCGTCTGAGTTAATAACGATAACAGTGTAACCGTTGACGTCGTGTGAATAGTAAGGTGTGGTTATTTCCTTATTTAAAAGCTCAGACTGGGTTTTCAATATATAAGGTATGCGCTTGTCATAAACGAAACGGATGTCATGGTTTCCGGCCGCAAAAACAACATTGTCAAAAAGGCCGGCATTTCTGATGATGTCACGTGTGATGTCAAAGGAACGTTCATCGCTCATATCAGTTATGTCACCGGTAATGAGCAGAGCATCAAATTTCTGACCTGAGTTTCTGATGTCCTCCAGACCGCACTCAAGGTTATAGCCTGAGAAGGCATTGTCGGCAATATGCGTGTCAGAAAGAATAACGGCTGCCATTCTTATATTTTCACTGTCTTTGAAAACAATGGGCGCGTCGGTTGCCGGGCCGGATATTGCTCCTAAAGTGATAAGAAGAGAAAGTAAAGCCTTGCAGATTGCACTGATGATACTCATGTTGAAGTCCTCCTGTTTTTTATTGTGAAATAACAAGTTTACGGGCGCCCGACCGCAATTTTTGATTGCTCATCGGGGCGGGTTCTTATTTTAAAGTAAAGCTTTTTTCAAAACCTGAAAGACGGTTGCCGTCTTTGAAGTTTCTTGCAGTGAAAATGACCTCTCCTTCATAAACCTCAAGATATACACCGAGACCTGCATTTTTGAAGGTACCCTTGGCGTTTGGCTGACCGTAAGCCGGCAGGTTGAGAGAATAAACACCCTTTGCACTGTCGAGGGTCGAGAGTGAGGCATTATAAATGCCTGTGTGAAGATGTCCGTTTATATAAAAGACGTTCTTATATTTCACGAGAATATTTCTCACTGCGTCAGACTGCTCACCTATATCTCCGCCGCTGCGCCATACATCGGGAAGTCCGTGAGTGTTTTTCAGCGGGAAGTGGCACACAACAAAGGCAGGCTTGCCGTCCTTGGTTGCTCTTTCCAGCTCACTGTCCAGGAAGGAAAGCTGATCCTGTGATATGTAGGCACTTTCGTTCTGAGCTTCACTGCCCAGTACAATAAATGTATAGCCTTTGACATCGTAGGAATAATAGGTTTTGTCAATTGTTTTTCCCGTGTACTGTGAAGCCTTGGCTGAAATCTGTGATTTTGCGGTGCTGAATGAAGACCAGATGTCGTGATTGCCCATAACCGGCAGCACCGTGCAGGAAAGCTTTGCACTTTCAAGAGTGTTCCAGGCAAGGTTAAAGGATGCTGCATCGCCGCCGTCAGTTATATCGCCGGTGAGAGCCAGAACATCAAAATGCTCACCGGAAGATTTGATATCATTCAGTGCCTGCTGAAGCTGCTGAACACTCACGCTGTCATTTTTGATGTGAATGTCTGATAAAAACACTGCAGACATTATAACCTCGTCACTGTTTTTGAAAACGATGCTTTCAGCCGGGGGTGCAACAACATTGCCTGCAACCAGGCCCAGAGCAACAAGCAAAGAAGTGAAAACACTTGATATTTTGCGAAAAATTGAACTTAAAAAAGATGTGATTGTGTTTAACATATGGGACTCTCCTTGAATTTTGTAAATAAATCATAAACTAAAAATGTTAAATAACAATAAACAACACAAATTTTTTGCTGACGGATTTGAAGGTTTATTATATTGCTATATTCTTCCTTTTGTGTTATAATTAAAAAGTTAACGCCAAAAATTATATAATAGGAAGTGATGATATGATAAGCACAAATAATGTAACTCTCCAGTACGGCGGAAGAGAGCTTTTTAAAAGTGTTTCAATCAATTTCACCAAAGGCAACTGTTACGGCCTTATCGGTGCAAACGGTGCAGGCAAAAGCACTTTTCTTAAAATTCTCTCAGGTGAAATCGAGCCTAACAAGGGTTATGTAACCGTTACTCCCGGTGAAAGACTTTCAGTACTTAAGCAGGACCACTTCGCTTATGACGAATGTGATGTAATCAGAACAGTTCTTATGGGCAACGAAAAGCTCATTGAAATTATGGACGAAAAGGAAAAGCTCTACTCAAAAGAGGAATTCACTGAGGAAGACGGCATCAGAATAAGTGAGCTTGAGGAAGAATTTGCCGAAATGGACGGCTGGAGCGCTGAAAGTGATGCAGAAATTCTTCTCAATGCCCTTGGCATCCATAACGAATTCCACTATATGCTTATGAAGGAGCTTACAGGTGAGCAGAAGGTGAAGGTGCTTCTTGCACAGGCTCTTTTCGGCAACCCGGATATTCTTCTTCTTGACGAGCCGACCAACCACCTTGACGTTGCTGCAATCAATTGGCTTGAGGAATTTCTTCTCAATTTTGAGAATACTGTTATTGTAGTAAGCCATGACAGACACTTTCTCAACAAGGTCTGCACTCATATTGCAGACTGCGACTTCGGCAAAATCACAATGTATGTAGGTAACTACGATTTCTGGTATGAATATACTCAGATGGCACAGCGCCAGATGCGCGAGCAGAACAAGAAAACCGAAGCAAAAATGAAGGAGCTTCAGGAATTTATTGCGCGATTCAGTGCAAACGCATCAAAGTCGAAGCAGGCAACAAGCCGCAAGAAGCTTCTTGATAACCTGGTGCTTGAGGATATGCCCGTTTCATCAAGACGATTCCCCTTTGTGGAGTTTAAGCCCGACAGAGAAATCGGTAACGATATGCTGCTCGTTGAGGGACTTTCCAAAACAATCGGTGACAGAAAGGTGCTGGATAATGTTTCCTTCACCATAAGACCCAATGAAAAGGTTGCCTTTGTGGGTACTGATGCCGTTGCAAAAACTACATTCTTCAAAATTATCACAGGCGAGCTCGAGCCCGATGAGGGCAGCTTCAAGTGGGGTGTCACAACCTCACAGGCATATTTCCCCAGTGACAACTCCGCATTTTTTGACGGCGTTGAAGAAAGTCTTATCGATTGGGTCAGAAGATATTCCGACCTGCAGTTTGAAAGCGACGTCAGAGGATGGCTCGGCAGACTTATGTTCTCAGGTGAAGAAGCAACAAAGAAGGCAAAGGTGCTTTCCGGTGGCGAAAGAGTACGCTGTATGCTTTGCAAAATGATGCTCAGCGGTGCAAATGTGCTTATTCTCGACGAACCCACCAACCATCTTGACCTTGAATCCATCACAGCGCTCAACAATGCGCTCATCAAATTCAAGGGCTCTCTGCTCTTCACATCACACGACCATCAGTTTGTGCAGTCAATTGCAGACAGAATTATAGAATTCAGACCCGATGGCGTATATGACAGAAAGGAAACCTACGACGAATTCCTTGAGAATAACGAATTACTCATCACTAAATAAAAGGAGGATACTGTATGATATTTGTAATGAGTGACATTCACGGTATGAAGGATAAGTATGAGGAAATGCTCGCAACAATGGCGCCGGCAGAAACAGATGCAGTTTTTGTGCTTGGTGATGTTATAGATGTGGGCGATGATTCAATAGCAATACTCAAAGACATGATGTACCGTGCAAAT
This sequence comes from Acutalibacteraceae bacterium, assembly GCA_045592465.1. GTDB lineage: Bacteria > Bacillota > Clostridia > Oscillospirales > Acutalibacteraceae > UBA6857. Next base: position 6,162 of record JAZNUW010000115.1, read on the forward strand.
ATTTATCCCGTACTCGGCGAGCATGAATATATGGCAAAGAGAGTACTCCCCCTTATAGCTGACTGCAGCAGTCTTGACAAGGCAAAGGAAAAACTTTCAGGTGAAGATAAGGATCTTCTTGAAAAATGGCTCACCATGAAAAGCGAAAAAACAATAAGTGACTTCCTGGCACTCAGCGATGAGGATAAGGAAAGCATCATAGACTATCTTTCGGAATTTCAGAGCTATGAGGAAATTAAGGCAGGCGGCAAGACCTTTGTTCTGGCACATGCGGGCATCAGCAACTTTGATGCAGATAAAGATTTCGATGACTATTCAGAGGAAGATTTCGTTTTTGCCGAAACCGATTACACAAAGCCTTTGTTCAGAAATAAATATCTTGTCACAGGCCACAGACCCACAGTTGCAATCAATCCGCAGTTTATGGGCAAGGTCTATGCAAAAAACGGTCATCTCGCAATAGATTGCGGTGCGGCATACGGCGGCAAGCTTGCAGGCATTTGCCTTGATAAGCTCAAGCTCTATTATGTCTGATTTCTGACAGTCTTTTCAGCGCTATATTATAATGGTATATATACAGGTCGCTTCTTCTTTGAGGAAAGCGGCCTGCTGTGTCTTATAAAAGACCGTTTTTCTGCCAAAAAAATGCAGCTTAATAATATTTGAGGCATCACAGGACATAGCTGACTTGAATCAAACGGCAAAATTGACAAAAACGAGCTCTGTTTTTTGTGATATAAAACAATTTTTAAAAAATATTTAAGGTTTTTTCTTTTTGGCATTGACTTTATTGATTTTTAAATGATATACTGTTACTAACTAATAGTGACTCTTTATACCCTCAAGGGGTCAGTGTGCGCAAAAACGGCCGGGTCAGGGGCCGGCAAACACGCCTTTC
>JAZNUW010000116.1:0-6390 GCA_045592465.1 Acutalibacteraceae bacterium
ATTCAGACAAGCTTTCTGTGTTTTTAATCAATGAACCTTGATTTTATTTCTTCGGCAAGACTTTCAATCTCGCGTATTTTCTTTTCTGTTGTGCTTTTAAGGTTTGTATAAGTGGAATAAAGACGTTTTGTCATCTTTGAATAAAGCGCAGAGCTCTTTTCATTAAGTGCGTCGATGCTTTCTTTTATATCCTTAAACTGATTTGCAAGCTCAGCTTTCTTGTCAGCATAGGTGAGCTCTGTTGCATCTTTTATGCTTTCTGTGGCAATTTTGATAATTTCTGCATATTCGCTCAGAGATGTCTTGAAGGAATCGATTTTCTTCATAAGCTTGTGAATATCCAGGGTTGCTTTGACAGTGAAGGCAAGGTCAATAAAGAAAATCACAAGAATGACGCAGATGGCAATATTTCTTATATCCTGCGGAACAAGACCTATAACAGACTTGTAAGCAGGGCTTATCAGATAAACGAAAATGAAGCTGAATAATCCCCAGTAGCAGGTGTGCTTGAAGCAGATTCTGCCGTGAAGGTTAAGAAAGTTTTCAGAATAGTCCCACCAACGGGCATTGAAAAGCTTTTCCATAATATAGCTTGTGAGATATTCCACTATATCGGCAAGCACCATACCCACCAGTACCACAAGCCACCAGCGCTTCTGAATGGGATCACTCAAGGGAGTTACGAGTATTTCGAAAACAAGTGCGCCCGTGCCGTATATAGGGCACACGGGGCCGTAGAGGAAGCCGCGGTTTATCAATTTTCTGTTGCCGATAGAACAGTATATACATTCAATAGTCCAGCCGATTGCACTGAAAACAAAAAACATCAGCGCATAGTTAACCAAGCTTATCAACATTTTTCTTTCTCCTTGAAGGTTTTAATTTTTTCATCAAACTGTTTGCTGAAGTGCTTATAGTCTGCTCTTAAAAGCTCTCTTGTTGCGCAGTACTTATCAGCCAGAGAAACTATATAGCCTGCCTTTGTTGCAGGGGGAATCACAGTCAGAGGCCACATATGGCGAAGGATAATATTTTCTTCAAAGCTGCTGATTTCGGGATAGAGCTTCTTTGCGTTATCTGCGGCAAAGCGGGGGTGCTTATAGCCGTGAGGGCGGTGCCACCAGGCCTTGTCGTGCCAGTCATAATAATAAAGGTCATGGAGAATTGCAGCGCGGGCAATTCTTCTGTAATCCATATTATGCTCCTTGGCATAAACATAGCTCATATATGAAACACTTGTGATGTGGTCAAGTCTGTCAACGGTGCTGTGCTGAGGGAATCTCTTAAGACCCTGCACCTCGTCACTGAAATAAAGGTCGCCTATGCAGTCGAAAAATTCGCCGGCGTTTTCTTTAGTCAGGCAATATGATTTTATATAAATATCAAAAAGCTTTCCCATCTGAATGCTCACTTTCGAATTTTAATTTTTTTTAATACTATCATAAACATAAGTAATTGGCAAGAGCTTTAATAAAGACTTAAAACTTTGTTCTAAAATACAAATAAATGATAAACGGATATCAGCCATGCAATAAAACGTTTTTCTTGCTTATTTATCTTCTTTATGTTACAATAAGAAAAAACAAAAGGACGGTAACTTTTATGCAGTGCGCAAAAATTTTAAGATATTTAATGGCAATACTCATGGTAGGTGTCAATTTATGGAACTTCGCTGTCAATGACTATGCATGGCCTGTTGTGAGCAGAGACGGCGCTTATCTTATGGTTTATTTCGTTGGTAATGCTCCCGAAGAGCAGCGACTTCATTTTGCTGTGAGTACCGACGGATATAACTATGCGGCTCTTAACAATAACGAGGCTGTCATTGAGCAGACCCTGGGCACAAAATGTGTGCGCGACCCCTATATCTTAAAGGCAAAGGATGAACAGGGCAGGGACTGCTATTACATAGTTGCAACAGATATGGATGCTATGCTCGGCTGGACAAGCAACCACTCAATTATCTTCTGGAAGTCTTATGACCTTGTTAACTGGGAGGACGAATTCGTGCTGGACATCCGCTCCTTTGAGGGCTGGGAAGGCTGTAACAGAGCCTGGGCACCGCAGATTATCTATGACGAAACAGTGGGTAAGTACATGGTCTATCTTGCACTTTCAACCTGGGATGACCCTGCAACACCTCTTAATGAAGACTGCGCTCAGCATTACTATATGTACACAACCGACTTCAAGACCTTCACTGCACCCGAATATCTCTATGGCAGACGAAGCGAAACAGTGACAAGAGATGACGGCACACAGTTCACAGGGGTTCAGTGCATAGACGGAGATATGGTCTATAACGAAAAAGACGGCTATTATTATCTCTATTTTAAAGAGGATCTGACTCAGAAAATTGCCTATGTCAGAGCAAAAACACCTGCTGATTTCGCAAATGTAACAGAGGATTATGTTATTGTGTCCCTTAACTGGTGGGGCGTTGAAGGCAGCTTTATGTATAACATCACAGGCACCGACAAGTGGATTATGTTTATGGACGAATACGGCGAGGGAAGCTTCTTTGCTCAGATGACAAGTGATTTTCAGAATTTCAGACAGTTCAGAAGAAAACTTTACAGTGTTGACCACCTCAAGCCCCGTCACGGCAGTGTCACAGCCATAAGTGAAGCAGATTACGAAAGACTTGTGGAGCATTTCGGAGTGTCAGAAATTCCCGACTATGAGAGATAAAAATGTCTATGCCCTGGCAAAATCGGCAATTCTCATAAGCCTTCTTGTTGCCGCATCTTATATTGTTATTCCCTTCCCGCCGTCGGGATTCACTCTTATGACAGTTATAGTCAGCCTTATGGGTCTTATTCTGAGTCCTGTGCAAAGCGGAGCTGCCATAGGTGTTTATCTCCTTATGGGTCTTATCGGTCTGCCGGTTTTTGCAGGCGGTACCGGCGGAGCAGGCAAGCTTTTCGGCATAACGGGCGGATATTATTTCGGCTTTCTTTTTGCGGCCGTTCTTATAAGCCTTTTAAAGGGCAAAGATATCAGCCTTAAAAGATATATTGCCGTAACCGTTTTTGTGGGTGTGACAATAGAGCATTTATGTGCAGTTTTGGTGATGTGCCTGCACAACGGATTTGATATCAAGGCAGCCTTTATGACAATTTCTCTGCCATTTATAGCAGGAGATATTGTCAAGGCTCTTGCGGCAAGCTTTATAGGTGTGAAGCTGAAAAAGCATGAAATCAGACACAGCAGAATATAACTACCACCAGCCCTGCAGGGATTTTCCTTGCAGGGCTTTTTTGTGCCGCATAAGCGAAGGTGGGATTAACCTATTCCATAAAAAGGAACCTTATCGATGAAACTTCCCTCCACTTATAATCGAGCAAAACCCACCGTTTTATCCTAACAACCTTCGCGGACATAAAAAAAGTGGCCGCGAAATTCTCCGCGACCACAATTTTGCATTTTGCATTTTTTCGCTCTCGCCGCTGGGGCATTCTTTTTCCTGCCGCGGAAAAAGAATCAAAAACGCATTGATGCTTTATTATTTCTTGTGATATCTTAAGTGGCAGATATCATCGCCGTTTGCAATTGTTTTGGGCAGGTCAAGCTCAGCACCGTATCTCTCACCAATGCCTCTGTCACCGCACATAGCAATATCGCAAAGCATTGAAATTTCTTCATCGCTGCAGCCGGCCTTCTGCCATGCCTTAACAAGAGGACAGTAGTGGAAGTGAATTTCAAGCTCATCGTCTGTGCAGTTTTTAATGTCCATTTCAAACACCCACTGTGCAGGCTTTGTGAAAAGAGTTTTGCGAAGACCTACAAGAGAGTCTGTCTTGCCCTTTTCAACAAGACCCTTGCCCTGCATAAGACCGCAGCGCTTAACTGCTGCTGAGCCGAAATCCTTGGGGTCGAGGCCACGCTTTTGTGCTTCGTCACAGAGAAGATAAAGCCATGTTGCTCTGTGCTCGAGCTGTTCACGCACAGCCACGATAAGAGGGTTTTTGATTTTTGCTTCGTTTACAACTTTGCTCATTTTGAATTCCTCCGTTTTGTGTTTTATTATAATAAAATTAGTTTACTTGGAAAGTGTGTTTCTGAAATAAACAATGTCGCCGCAGTGGCAGCCATAAATGCCCGAAACGCCCTTAGCAAGACCGTAGTAAACCGCCTTTTCATAAAGGGGAATAATTGCAGCAGCTGATATGAGGTGTTCCTCACATTTTTCCATAGCCGAAACAGTTTCTGTCATATTGTCGGCAGCCTTCACTGAGTCAACAAGTGAATCATAGGCTTTGCTGCTATATGAAATAATATTTGCGGCATTACCTTTTGTGAAGGCATAAAGTGCGTTGAAGGCAGTGTCTGTGTGGAAGCTTATATCTGTCAGGGCAATCTGATAGTTTTTTGCAGCCACTCTCTTAAGCAGCTCGCTTTCACTGACAGCTTCAACGAAAACTGCACAGTCAATGCCGAGTGATGCCTGCCAGGACTGCATAATTTTTCTCACTGCACCCTCATTTTCCTCGCTGCAAAGTACCGTCAGCTCAGCTGCTGAAAGGTCAAGCTGTCTGAGACCTTTGCGGAACAAGGCAGAAGGGTCGCTGTTTTTATAGGGTGAGATATTCTTTGCTGTTTCGCGATATTTAAGTGAGTTGACATAAAGCCCTGAGGGGATAATGCCTTTTGCCGTTCTTGCTCCGAGAGTTTCCTCAAGGGCAGAATAATCAAAGCCCGATGCCAGTGCGCGGCGGATGTTCAGGTTGGAAAGCACCTCGTCTGAACAGTTGAAAAGCAGACAGGTCATAGCACTGTTGAATGATTTTACGGTGTACTTTTTGCTGTCGGCAATTTCCTGCGCCTGAGAATATGAAAGGGGAGAAACGGAATAGGTTTTATCCTTGAGCTTGCCGAGACGGGTTTCCTGCTCGTCTAAAATTGAGAAATAAACCGAACGGGGCATAACCTGGTCTTTGCTATGATAGTAGTCATTTTTTCTTATGGAAAGCGACACGTCGTCAACCCAGTTGTTGATATAGAAGGGGCCGTTATAAATAAGATATTTCACTGCAAGACCGTATCTTCCGCCCGTTGCCTCAAAGAATTCCTTATTGCAGGGCATAGCGGCACTTTGTGTCAGAGCATAAAGAAAGTCGGGGTCGCTGTGTGTGAGAGTTATTTCAAGAGTGTAATCGTCAAGAGCCTTCACACCAAGGTGCTTTGATGAAAGCTTGCCCGAATTGACTTCAGCAGCATTTTTTATTGCAAACAGTGATGCAGCACCTGGAGATTTGGTTTCAGGCAGAAGTGCTCTTGTCAGCCCGAAAGCAAAATCGTGAGCCGTAACAGGCAGTGAGTTTGTTTTTGATGAATCCATACCCAGAAGAGGTGAGGCGTATATGCTCACACGCCATTTGCAGTCTTTGCCAATGGCAAAGGTATAGGTAAGGCCGTCAGGGGAGACCATCCAGCTTTCTGCTGAGGCAGGAACAATCTCACCGTTTTCATTTGTGGCAACAAGACCCTCAAAGCAGTTGGCTATAATGTTTTTTGCACCGCTGTGAGAAATTATCTGAGGGTCAAGAAACTCAGGGTCAGAATCAATAGGATAGACCAGAGCTTCGTCGGAGCCTTTTTTTGAACCGCAGGCACTCAGACAGGTCAGTACCAACAAAAGAGAAAGTATAAGACTAAGTGATTTTTTTAACATCTTTTTCAATCCTTGCGTAATAAATGAATTATAATTCTGTTTGAGAAATAAACCTTAAATCTTTGTTGCTATAATAGTTATTAATCTAACTCGCGGAGGTTTATTATGGATTATATTTTTGATATTATAATTATTATATTACTTATTATATGCGCAGGACTTCTCTTTATATTGCTGAAAAAGAATAATAGCAAAGATTATAAGGAGCTTTTTGGCGAAGTTTCAAAAACAAAGGAAAGTATCGGTACTCTTAAAGGGGAGCTGCAGCAAAGAGATGTGCAGATGGCATCGCTTATGAGAGACGAATTCAGCAAGTCAAGAATGGAAAATAATGCCCAGCAGAGCGACCAGAGAAAAGAGCTTGCTGCACAGATGGGTGAAATGACAAAGAAAATCGAAAAGATGAATTCAGACAGCTATAACTTCAACCTTAAGATGTCTGAAATGATTTCAAATAACCTTCTTGAAATGCGCAAGGGCAACGAGGAAAAGCTTGAGCAGATGCGAATTACCGTTGACGAAAAGCTCAGCGAGACTCTGACAAAGCGCCTTGATTCCTCATTTAAAACAGTAAGCGAGCAGCTTGAAAATGTTTATAAATCGCTTGGTGAGATGAAGATTCTTTCCACAGGTGTGACGGAAAATGTAACCTCACTCAACCGTATTCTCACCAACGTCAAGGCAAGAGGCACCTGGGCTGAGGTGCAGCTTGAGGG
>JAZNUW010000117.1:0-11074 GCA_045592465.1 Acutalibacteraceae bacterium
TTTACCTTTGAAACGAGCTCAGCAGCGTTGCCTGCGTTCATTGAACCGCCATACTGGATTGTAACAGTTTCAGCAACATCAGCACCGTAAGCTTCAGCAATAGCAGCACGGCAGTAGCCGTTGCCTTCGTCAGCCTGGTCAGCAGTAGCTGTAACGCCTGTGCCGATAGCCCATACGGGTTCATAAGCGATAACAACATCCTTAAGCTGTTCAGCAGTTACGTTTGTAAGTGCCATCTTTGTCTGATATTTAAGAAGAGTTTCTGTATAGCCGAGTTCTCTCTGTTCGAGTGTTTCACCAACACAGATGATGGGCTTGAGGCCTGCTTTAAGAGCAGCAAGTGAACGAAGATTTACGGTCTGGTCTGTTTCACCGAAATACTGTCTTCTTTCACTGTGACCTACAACAACATATTCAACGCCGAGTTCCTTGAGCATATCAGCTGAGATTTCGCCTGTATATGCGCCTGAAGCCTTGAAGTGAACGTTTTCAGCACCGATTCTGATGTTTGAACCCTTAGCTGCTTCAAGAGCTGCAGGGATATCTACAAAGGGTACGCAGAGAACTACTTCACAGTCTGCACCTGCAACGAGGGGCTTCATTTCATTGATGAGAGCTGCTGCCTGTGAGGGTGTCATGTTCATTTTCCAGTTACCTGCGATAACTGCTTTACGTGTAGCTTTATTCATTTTAGTTACTCCTTTTTTTATACTAGATTAGTCTTTATCGTTGAGTGCAACAACACCGGGAAGGTCCTTGCCTTCGAGGAATTCGAGTGATGCGCCGCCGCCTGTTGAGATGTGGCTCATCTTGTCAGCAAAGCCGAGCTTCTGAACAGCTGCTGCTGAGTCGCCGCCGCCAACGATTGAAATTGCACCGCTTTCTGCAATGGCAGTAGCAACTGCGATAGTACCTGAAGCAAATGCTGCCCATTCTGAAACACCCATGGGGCCGTTCCAGATAACTGTGCCTGCACCCTTGATAGCGTTAGCGAAGAGCTCTTCAGTCTTGGGACCGATGTCAAGACCCATCCAGCCTTCGGGAATGTCATCTGAATCAACGATCTTGTTTTCTGTGTCAGCCTTATATTCAAGACCAACTCTGTTATCGATGGGGATAAGGAAGTTAACACCCTTAGCCTTAGCTGTTTCCATCATTTCCTTAGCAAGGTCAATCTTGTCTTCTTCACAGATTGATGTGCCTACTGTGTGGCCCTGAGCAGCAAAGAATGTGTAAGCCATACCGCCACCGACGATGAGTGTATCAACTGTTTCCATAAGGTTTGTGATAACACCGATTTTATCTGAAACCTTTGCACCGCCGAGGATAGCAACGAGAGGTCTCTTGGGGTTAGCAAGTGCGCCGCCGATATATTCGAGCTCCTTGCGGATAAGGTAACCGCCAACTGCGGGAAGGTAGTCAGCAACACCTGTTGTTGATGAGTGTGCTCTATGAGCTGAACCGAATGCGTCGTTGACATAGATTTCAGCAAGTGAAGCAAGAGCCTTTGAGAATTCGGGGTCATTCTTTGTTTCTTCTTTGTGGAAACGAACGTTTTCAAGAAGGAGCACTTCGCCTTCCTTGAGGTCAGCAGCAAGTGCCTGAGCACTTTCGCCTACAACGTCCTTAGCCATCTTAACTTCGATGCCGAGGAGTTCGCCGAGTCTAACTGCAACGGGAGCGAGTGAAAATTCGGGCTTGAATTCACCCTTGGGTCTGCCAAGATGTGAGCAAGCGATAACCTTTGCACCGTTATCAAGGAGATACTTGATTGTGGGAAGTGAAGCAACGATTCTCTTATCGCTTGTGATTACGCCGTCTTCCATCTTTACGTTAAAGTCGCAACGGATGAGAACTTTTTTGCCTCTTACGTCAATGTCTTCAACGGATTTCTTGTTTAATACGTTCATGTGTGTCTTTCCTTTCTTATATAGCTTTAAAATTTTAACTAAGTATAAAAATACACCATCTGCCATTTTATATTATTATGGGATTTTTTTCAAGTGTTTATAGGTAAAAAATACACCGTTTACCATACAATATTTTATATAAAGGTGCTAAAAAGGGCACAGAGGCACTTTTTAAAATGCAAAATGCAAAGGGCGAAATGCAAAATTCCGGTGCAGGGAGGTTCTGTTTCTAAGGGTAGTGGCGGGCGGCTCCATAACCGAACGGTGTTCGGTTCGGCGACGTGTCGCCGTAAATCGCCACGGGGATTTAATGGAGCCTCCGCCACCTGAGACTTCCCGATTACCTATAAGCAAACTGAATTCCTTGTCAGCTGTTCCAGTTTTTCAGCAAATCTGCAAAAGGATTATCGTTAGCTTCTTTTTTCTGCTGTGCCTGCTGCTTTCTCATATATGACATAACATCCGCCTTGCCTGCGCCCTTATCCTCGCGGCGCTTGTTGAAATCGCTCAGGCGCTCTCTGTAGCCGCACACGCAGGTGAACATTTTCTTGTCGCCCTCACCACGAAGCTCCATCTTTTTGTGGCACTCGGGACAACGTGCATTTGTTACCTGAGTCAGACCCTTGCGATAGCCGCATTCTCTGTCCTGGCAGATAAGCATTTTGCCTTTTTTGCCGTTGACATCGAGAAGATACTTTCCGCAGACGGGACATTTTTCCTTTGTCATGTTATCATGAGTATACTGCGCATTGGATGTAATAACCATAGACACAAGGGATGTGGAATAATCTCTCATTTCACCTATGAAGGTCTTCATGTTTGCCGTACCCTTGCTTATGTTCTGAAGCTGCTGCTCCCATTTTGCCGTAAGCTCGGCTGACTTAAGGTCGGGGGGTACGATTTTAATGAGCTGTTTGCCCTTGGCTGTGGGATGAATTTCCTTGCCGACGCGTTCAATTGAGAAGTTGTCAAAGAGCTTTTCGATGATATCTGCTCTTGTTGCAGGGGTACCAAGGCCGCTTGTGGAGGCAATAACCTTCTTGAGATTTTTATCCTCAATCTGACCTGACGGATTTTCCATAGCTGAGAGGAGAGTTGCCTCGGTATATCTTGCAGGAGGTCTTGTTTTGCCGCTGATGATTTTGGTGTTAAGAACATCCAACTGAGAACCCTGACGGATTTCGGGGAGCTGCTGTGAACGGTTTTCTGCCTCTTCATCCTCCTCATCGTCAAGGTTGCCGTAAAACTCCTTCCAGCCCTGACTTTTAACAGTTTTGCCCTTGGCATAGAAACTGTTTTCACCCACGTCAATCTGAAGCTTCACTTCGTCATATTCCATAGGTTCACTGAGCACTGCCATAAAACGTCTGACAACAAGGTCATAGATATTTCTCTCTTCAAAGCTGAGCTTTGAAAGGTTAGGGCTCTGCTCGGTGGGGATGATAGCGTGGTGGTCGCTGACTTTGGCATTGTTGACAATATATTTTGTTTCAATTTTGCCTCGTGAGAGCTTCATCGCCTGGGACTGATAGGGTCCTACAGCCATAGCTCTGAGTCTTTCGGGGATGGTTGCAACTATATCGTCGGTGATGTATCTTGAATCGGTACGGGGGTAGGTGAGTACCTTGTGATATTCATAAAGAGACTGCATATATGATAGAGTCTGCTTTGCACTGTAGCCGTATTTTTTGTTGGCGTCGCGCTGAAGTTCTGTCAGGTCATAGGCAGCAGGCGGGGGCGTTTTCTTTGCAGTTTTTTCCACCTTGACAACAGTGCCTTTTTTGCCATTGGTTGCCTCTGCAATTTTTTCTGCAAAAGCCTTATCTGAAAAACGGGTATTGTTTTTCTTATCTCTGAAGGTTGCATTAAAGCCCTTGAAAACAGCCTGAACGCTGTAATAATCCTTCGGCTGAAAGGCCAGAATTTCTTCTTCGCGCTTGACTATGAGAGCGAGGGTGGGAGTCTGCACTCTGCCTGCTGAAAGCTGGGCATTATATTTGCAGGTGAGAGCTCTTGTTGTGTTAAGACCTACAAGCCAGTCAGCCTCTGCTCTTGCCTGGGCGGAATAGTAAAGGTTATCATATTCCTTGGCAGGCTTAAGATTCTGAAAGCCTTCTTTTATTGCTCTGTCGGTCTGCGATGAAATCCACAGACGGTATGCAGGCTTTTTGCAGTGAGCCTTCATCATTATCCAGCGGGCAACAAGCTCACCTTCTCTTCCTGCGTCGGTTGCAATAACAAGCTTATCAACATCATCGCGCTTCATAAGTGCAGAAACGGCTCTGTATTGTTTTGATGTCTGCTTGATTGTGACCAACTTCATTTTATCGGGAAGCATAGGCAGGTCTTCAAGTCTCCAGGCCTTATATCTGTCGTCATATGCATCAGGGTCAGCAAGAGTCACAAGATGACCTAATGCCCAGGTTACTATGTAATTCGGGCCGATTATGCAACCGTCACCCTTTTGTTTGCAGCCGAGCACCCTTGCAATATCTCTTGCAACAGAGGGTTTTTCGGCAAGTACCAGAGTTTTAGCCATAGTTTTTTCTCCTTTTTTATTTGTTGTGTTTTGCTATTGGGTATTTTATCAAAAAGATTATAAGTCAAGTGGGGGTCAGCAGCATGGTTGATTGTTTATGAATGTGACAGTTTCTGCTGTCCTGCCGGACGGGCTCATACTTTTGTCCTGTGCGACAAAAGTATGCAAAAACGCACCTTGTACCATAGGTCCGAAAGAGCTAAAAATTCCCGTCGAGGATTATATCTCTCTTTACTTTTCTACCCTTTCTGCTCACCTTTTACGAAGTGGCAGGATTTCTCTTATCGGTAATTTTTAGATTTCTGCTCTCTTCTCTAAGGGAAATATTCTCCCAGTTCTCTGCTTTAAGGCAATTGCTTGTCTATTCTTACCGCTGTCTTTTTCTATTTTACACAGTCGCTTCTCGTCTAATGCAATCGGTACTGCTTTACCCATTCTTATTCCGACAGTCGACAGCCGCTTGTCTGATGCTTCAGTTAGTTTTCTCGGGGTTGGTCTGATGTTTTGAAGAGGGAAGTCTGATGTGGGGGCGGCTCCATAACCGAACGTCGTTCGGTTCGGCGATGCTTCGCCGTAAATCGCACCGCGATTTAATGGAGCCGCCGCACCACTTCCCTTAAAAATAAAGTTTCCCTCCGCTTATAATCGATAGACTTCACCGTTTCAGTGAATCTGTTCTGCGGCAGCAGACGGAAAGCTTATACGGCATTTCCCCGCGACCGCAATTTTGCATTTTGAACTTTGCATTTTGCATTTCCAAAGCTGTTTATTTTATGACTGAAAGACAGCAGTTATTTTCATTGAAGCTGACTGCCATAAGTTCTTCAACATCTTTCTTTGTTATAGTTTTATAAAGGTCGATGGTTTCAAATAAGTGCGAGCCGTTGAAATAAGCATCCAGCATGTTGCCTGCAAGGTCATCAACGTCGTTATAGTGATAAATTTCAGCGCCGTAAAGCTTTTTGAGAGCTACATCAAAGTTTTCGTCTGTTATGCCGTCAGCCTTGATTTTTGCAATTTCATTTATGATTTCATTTTTTACTTTTTCAGGACTGTTGCTTTCACCTGTGAAAATGGGTAGTGAGAAGCCCCTGCCGGTGAAATATTCCTTGCCGAAGGCGGTGTTGATAAGACCCTCATCCATAAGTCTGCTGTAAAGAGGTGAAACCTTGCCTGCGATAATTTCCAGGGCAATGTTCATAAGCAGAATATCCTTGGCGCTTCTTATGGGCTCGGAGTAGTTTTCCTTGAAGCCGAGTGCGAATTTCATAATATCAACGCCGAGGGTCTCTTCGATATAGCTCTGTGCCACACTGTCATCCTCCTCAGGGATAATCTGTTCAAATTCAGCATTTTCTTCCTTTTTAAGCATTTTGTCAGCTATTGCAATAACTTCGTCCTTGCTGATATTACCGGCAACTGCAAGCGCCATATTGCTAAGATTATAGAAGGTGTTATAGCAGGAATAAAGAAGCTCTGCCGTGATTTCGCTTATTGATTCTACGGTACCCGCGATGTCAATTCTCACCGGGTTTTTATGATACACTCCGCGAAGCAGATTGAACAGCACCTGCCAGTCGGGGTTATCCTGATACATTCTGATTTCCTGGCCAATTATTCCTTGCTCTTTCTGTACTGTTTCTTCTGTGAAATAGGGAGCCTTGACAAAGTCAAGGAGGATTTCCAGGTTTTCTTTGAAATTTCCCATGCACTGAAAAATATAGCAGGTACGGTCAAATGAGGTGAAGGCATTTGCATTGGCGCCTGTTTTGCTGAAGCGCTCAAAGGCATCAAGTTCTTCACTTTCAAATAATTTATGCTCAAGAAAATGTGCAATGCCTTCAGGAACACTAGTGAAGCTTTCCTGTCCCTTAAGTCTGAAGCAGGTGTCAACACTGCCGTATTTTGTGCCGAACATGGCAAAGGCACCTGAATAATCAGGCTTTTCCATAACGAAAATTTTAAGACCGCTGTCGTGGTCAATTTCATAGTATTGCTCGTTTAAAAGCTCATTTCTTATGAGTTCGCACTTCATTATTCTGCCTCCTTTTCGCTTTCTAAGATATATACCGTATCCTGAGTGACCATGTTTGCGGCAACAATTATTTCTTCACGGCTGACACTGTCGGTCATGGCAATGTACATTTCAGGAGTCATAAAATCACCGTCAAGGCACATGGAGGTCATCCATGCATCTATTGACTGCACACTGTCGCTGACACTGAGCCACATTTCTTTCAGACTGAGCTTTGCGGCTTCGATGGTTTCATCCGTGAAGTTACCCTGTCTGACCTCCTGAAGCTCATTGAGTATAGCATTGAGAGCCTTTTCTGTGTTTTCGGTTTCAACACCGCTCTGCACCGCGATGATACCCTTTTGTGAAACAAGTCTTGCACTGCAGTAGTAGCAAAGGCTCATTTTTTCTCTGACATTTGTGAAGAGCTTTGAGAAGGTACCGCTGCCGAAAATTGCATTCATAACTCTTATAGCCGCATAGTTGTCCATGTTATAGGTCATACCTGCCCTGAAGCCGATGACAAGCTTGCCCTGCTGCACCTTCTGTTTTTCGGTTACTGTTTTAACATCATAGCTTTCTGAAATAAATTCAGTGTGAGGATAGATTATGTCCGCTTCTTTTCTGTCAAGACGGTTGAAATATCCGTTGATAACAGAAGTAATCTTTTCTTCGTCAAAGCTGCCGGTTAAATTAATCTGTATAAGGCTTCTGAGCAGAAGCTTTTTCCACACTGAAAAAATGTCCTTGCCTGAAAGCTTGTCTATTTCGTCCTTTGAGCCAAACTGTGATATAGAATACGCCTCGTCGCAGCACATTTCCTCAATCATTCTGTTATAGGCATAAACAATTTTATCGTCATTCTGGCTGTCAATTTTCTCTTTAAGAAGACGCTTTTCTCTTTGCACATTTTCAGCCTTGAATCCCTCAGGTGTTATGTCGGGAGTAAAAAGGCAGTCGAGCAGAAGCTTTATACCTTCAAGCAGCACACTTTCTCCGCCAAGAGAAAAACGATCATCTATTGAAGTGAGGGTCAGTGTGAGCACGTGAGCTTCACCCATCTTAGCCACAGCAGGTGAGAGAATAGCGCCGTAAAGTGAGGCAAGGCGTCTGTTCATATCAGTGAGTGTGGGATAATTCTTATTTGTTCTGGCAAGAAGATGAATAAGCAGTGCTTTTTCACTTGCAGCTTCATCAAGTGGTGTGATGATATTTACAGATACGGCTGAGGTTTTGAACTGCTCTGTTTTGTGTGTGCAAAGCATAAGACCTGCCGCAAGATTTTTTCTTTCCATAATTTACCTCCGCAAGGTTAATATAATCTTTATAATTATATCACAAGAGGGGAGTAATATGCAACTGTAATAAATGCAAAGTTCAAAATGCAAAATTGCGGTCGCGGGGAGTTTTTGTATAAGCTTTACATCTTCTTCCGCAAGGCAGATTAGAAGAAACGGTGAAATCCGTTATTTTAAGCGGAGGAAAGTTTTATTTTTAAGGGAAGTTGGCGGCGGCTCCATTAAATCGCTGCGCGATTTACGGCGACGAGCCGCCGAACCGAACTCCGTTCGGTTATGGAGCCGCCCCACCTCAGCCGCCGGATTTCTTTTGTCATTTCTCACAACAAAAACCTCATCTTCATGCAAAGTGCAATAAACCTGCGCTTTATTTGGTTAAAATTCACAATGTAAAAATGCCCTAAAAACCACCTTTAAAATGGCTGTTTAGTGCTGAAAATCACAAATTTCGTTTATTCGCAATTAACTTTTTGAAAAAATATCCAAAAAAATCGCTCGTTTATATTGCAATATGCCGAAAAATAGTGTATAATGGTAAAAATGACAGTAGTCAAAATATCCAATTATAACGAAAAATGAAGTTGGGGGGCATAAAATATGTCTAACAGATTATTCCAGGGTATTATCCATCAGATGAAAGATGCAATTGACCGCACCATTGGTGTTATCGATGGCACAGGCACAATCGTTTGCTGCAGCGATCTCGGCAAAATCGGTGAAAAGAGCGCAGCAGACATCAAAGAGGTGCTTATGTCAGCAGATGTCAGAGTTATTGCAGGCAAAACTTATCTTGCTATCGGCACTAACAATCATCCCGACGGTGCAATATTTGTTGACGGCAACGATGAGAGTGCTGCTTCCTTCGCAAGACTCATTTCAATTTCTCTGAGCGGCATCAAGCAGTATTATGATGTTAAGTTTGACAGAAGCAACTTTGTCAAGAACGTTATTCTTGATAACATTCTTCCAGGTGATATTTATCTTAAAACACGTGAGCTCGGTTTCAACAATGAGGTTTCACGCTGCGTTCTTTTAATCAGAACATCAGACAGAACTGAGGTTTCGGTCAGCGAAAGCATTCAGGCTCTTTTCCCTGACAAGAACAAGGATTTTGTTATTAATATTAATGAAACCGATATCGCTCTTGTTAAAGAAGTGCGTGCAGGCAACGAAATCAAAGATCTTGAAAAGCTTGCAAGAAGCATCGCAGACTCACTTCACACCGAATACTACATAAATGCAGTTATCGGTATCGGTACAATCGTTTCAACAATCAAGGATCTTCCCCGTTCATTCAAGGAATCACAGATTGCTCTTGAGGTCGGCAAGGTGTTTGACACTGAAAAGACAATTGTTACCTATGAAAATCTTGGCATCGCAAGACTTATTTATCAGCTCCCCACAACTCTTTGCGAAATGTTCCTTAAAGAGATATTCAAGAAGGGTTCAATCGTAGGCCTTGACCACGAAACACTTTTCACAATTCAGAAATTCTTTGAAAATAACCTTAACGTTTCCGAAACATCAAGAAAGCTTTTTGTTCACAGAAACACACTTGTTTACAGACTCGAAAAGATCAAGAAGCTCACAGGTCTTGACCTTCGTGAGTTTGATGATGCTATTGTTTTTAAAGTTGCTTTAATGGTAAAGAAGTATCTTGATGCTAAGCCCGTAAAATATTAATCTTATCAGAATCAGAACGGTTTAAACTGATATGGCAGGTAATTGTCTGCCGATACTTCCAGATTAAAGAGAGAGAGAAAAGTAATGATAGAATTTAACGGTGTATCAATGAGATACAAGACAAACGGTGCTGTGGCCCTTGACAATGTCAATGTTAAGATAGAGGCCGGTGAATTTGTCTTTATAGTTGGTGCCTCAGGCGCCGGTAAAAGCTCATTCCTGAATGTAATTATGGGTCAGGAAAATGTTGACGCAGGTTCCGTTACAGTTGATCATTATAATCTGCAACGCATGAAGAAAAGAGATCTTCCTTATCTTCGCCGTATGCTTGGTATAGTGTTCCAGGACTTCCGTCTCATCCCCAAAATGACTGTTTATGATAATGTTGCTTTCGCCCTTCGTGTTATCGGTATGGGTGAAAAGAAAATCACAAAGAGAGTCCGCTATGTTTTAAAGCTTGTTGACCTTGCAGATAAGCATGACTGTTTCCCCAACCAGTTATCAACAGGTGAAAGACAGCGTGTGGCAATTGCCAGAGCTCTCGTTAACAACCCCAAGGTTATTATTGCCGATGAGCCTACAGGTAACCTTGACCCTGTGCTTTCAAGTGATATTATGGGTCTGTTTGATAAAATCAATGCCCTCGGCGCAACGGTTGTTGTTGTTACACATGACCTTGAGCTCGTGCATCAGTTTGATCACAGAGTTGTAACAATAGAAAACGGCAAAATTATTTCAGATATTCCCGCAGGCACAAAGGCTGCTGCTTTGCCGCACCGTCCCGAGCCTGTTATCAAGCCGGTCAGAGTCCCTGTACCCGTCAAGGCTGCGCCGGAAGCTGCAAACGATGCCCCGGCAGCGGAAGTGCCGGCAGCAGAACAGGCAGCTGCTGAAAACACAGACGGGTCCGAAGAAACACAGGAGGTAAGCAAAGATGGCTGATAAAAACAAGCAGGCAAAAACTGCCAAACACAAACGCAGAACCTCAGGTGGTCTTAACACAAATTACCTCACAAAAATGGGTATTCATAACATGATAGCCAACCGCAGCATGTCAGTTTCATCTGTCAGTGTTCTTACGGCATGTCTTCTGCTTGTGGGTCTGTCACTTATTATACTGCTCAACATCCAGACTCTTGTTAAAGATATGGAAAAGCAGAATGTTGTTGTGGCTTTCGTTGAAGATTTTGCTGACGATGCAGCTGTTGCCAAGGTGGGCGAGGACCTTAAGAATATTCCCGACGTTATTGCTGTTGAGTTTGTCTCAAAAGAGCAGGGATATCAGGAACAACTTGAGGAATTCGGTGTTGACGAAGGCCTTTTTGACGGCGTTATTGAAAATCCCTTGCCTCATTCTTATAGAATATCAGTGGGCAATCTTGACAATTTTAACAATACACTTGCAGTTATTGAAGCAACTGAAAATGTGCAGTCGGTGCGCGAGAGTCACGAGCTTGTCAATCAGATTTCAACTCTGCAGAAATCAGTTACGGCTATCTGCCTTGTGCTTGTTATTGTGCTCGGTGTTGTTTCACTGTTTATTATTTCAAACACAATACGCATAACCATGGTGTCAAGAAAAATAGACATCCAGGTTATGAAGAGTGTTGGTGCAACCAATATGTTTATC
>JAZNUW010000118.1:0-4222 GCA_045592465.1 Acutalibacteraceae bacterium
GAAAAAATAATAATGGAGGATAAATCTACCTCCACTATAACTAATTTTAAATTTTCGCACGAAATTATGAAAGAAGAGGGACTGCCATCTGACAGTGTGGTTTTTGTCACAAACGGTTATCACGTTTACAGAGCCGCTTCATATGCGAAGGTTGAGGGTCTGACGGTTACTCATCTTGGCACAGATATTATCTGGTACACCATTCCAATGAATTATATGCGTGAAATGCTTGCAGTGATGAAAATGTGGGTTTTTGATTAAATATAAAAAAAGCAGTATCGCCGGGATACTGCTTAATTATTTTTCCATTGACACTTTTCCATATCCACCCTGACATCATCAACGAAGATTACGCCCTCGCTGATAAGCAGATCGCGCTGAACGTGTTCACCGCCAAAAGCGAAACCTTCAGCCACTCTGCCATCTTTTTTCACTACTCTGTGGCAGGGAATGACTCCGGGTTCGGGGTTGACATGCAGTGCGTACCCCACAACTCTTGACCAACGGGGGTTGCCTGCAAGAAGGGCAATCTGAGAATAGGTGGCAACCTTGCCCTCAGGAATTTTTCTGACCTGTTCATATATCTTTTCAAAGGAATTCAAATAAAACACCGCCTGATATCTTTCTCTTAATTAAGTTATCACAAATTTTCACAAAAATCAATGGCGAAAATTGCACAAACTGTTGACTTTTACAAAATGTGGTAGTATAATCAACAAGCAATCCAAAATAAGTGGTGGAGTCTGTCATAGAACAATATGTTCTATTTGTTGTGGATTGTAAATTTGGCTTTTCACGGTATATTCCGAGTTTATCTGAATTTTGACAGAATCCGTTATTGGGCGGATTCTTTATTTTTTGCGCAGACTCAATGAGATTTAAGGAGAGAAAAAAATGAGTCCAATCACAATCACCGCACTGGTTATCTTTGCCATAACCTACATACTTATGCTGGCTTTTCAGAAAATCAGGCCCTATGTCACAGTTGCTTCAGCCCTTGTTTTTGTTGCTTTAGGTGCCGTTGCAGCCTTCAGTCCCTCGCTTTTCGGCGAAGGCTTCTTCAGCCTTTCGTCAGGTGCATTCAGCTACAGTTTCACAGATGCTCTTTCTGAAATTGACTGGAATGTTATTATGATGATAGCAGGTACTATGGGTACTGTTTATCTTTTCATAGAGTCAAAGATGCCTCAGCTTATGTCGGATATCCTTATATCCAGAATGCCCAATATGAAGTGGGTTGTTGTTGCTCTTTCACTTTTTGCAGGCATTGTTTCAGCTTTCGTTGACAATGTTGCCACAGTGCTTATGATAGCTCCCGTGGCACTTGCTTTCTGCAAGAAGGTGAATGTTTCCCCCGTACCGTCAATTATCTGCATAGCGGTTTCTTCAAATCTTCAGGGTGCAGCAACACTCGTTGGTGACACAACGTCAATTCTTCTTGCAAAGGCCGCAGGGCTTGACTTCTCAGACTTCTTTGTGCATGACGGTCATTTGGGAATGTTCTGTGTTGTAGAAGCCGGTGCTGTTGTCAGCGCACTGATAATTCTGTTTATGTTCCGCAAGGATAATGATAAAATTGAATTCACAGGCCGCACCAAGGTTGAGGATAAATTCCCCACATATCTTCTTGTGGGCACAGTTCTTTCTCTTATTGCAGTTTCGTTCATTCCCTATAAGGATGCTGCTGCAGAGGGTCAGTTCTATAAGCCTGACATCACAAACGGTATTATCTGTATAGCCTTCTTCCTTGTAGGCATTATCCGTGAGCTTTTCCTGAAGAAAAACAAGGAAATAGTAAAGAATGCGTTCAAAGAAATCGACTATTACACAATTGTGCTTCTCACAGGTCTGTTTGTTGTTATCGGCGGTGTCAAGAGCGCAGGTGTAATCGATGTTATCGGTGATGCAATTGCTTCACTCGGCTCAGGCTCAGTGTTCGTTGTTTACACCATTATTGTGTGGATGAGTGTTATTCTTTCAGCCTTTATCGACAACATTCCCTACACCGCAACAATGCTCAGCATAGTGCCTGTTATTGCAGGTGAGCTTGGCATTGAGCCCACACTTCTTTACTACGGTCTTCTTTGCGGTGCAACCCTAGGCGGAAACCTCACACCTATTGGTGCCAGCGCAAATATCGCAGGTATCGGTATCCTCAGAAAAGAGGGCTATGAGGTCAAGGCTACAACCTTTATGAAATACGGTGTACCCTTCACTCTTGCAGCAGTTATCACGGGATACTTAATGCTTTGGCTCATCTGGATATAATTTTAAAATATAAAAGTGACGGATTTTTAAAGTCCGTCACTCTTTTTTATGTATTGAAAAATGCCCTGAGCTTTTCTAAAGAAAAAGGTGTTTTCTCTTTTTTCTCATTCTCTGCCTTTTTCACAGGCGCATTATGAGGGTAGGGAGCAGGTCTGAGTCCCTGAAGTCTTGCGGGCTCATCGCTTGCCTTTTCACCGCAAAGAGGACAGACTGTATATGTTTCGGATAAATCAACGTTACATGCTTTACATCTCATTATTCATTTTCTCCGTTTCCGTGGGTGCTTTCCACTCTGATATTAAGACCCTGCTGAGAGAGGACTCTGATGCTCTCTTTTGCCCAGCCTGTATCATGGCTGAGAATTGAGAAGCAAAGGCTGAAGAGACCGTTTGCACTCACTGCCGAGCAGGTGCTGATAAGACCGTAACCGCTTGTGTCACCGTTGACACCGTCAACGCGTTCAAGTCTGCTTTTAAGGCTTTGTGAAAGCTCAGACTCGCCTGTGTTGGTAAGAATGGTTGTGTTGGCGCTGTGGCTGCCGTGCTGCATCATGCGGATAACGGGCAGCTTAATGAAGTTGGGAACTATTTTAATTACGGGATTGTTGACAAGTGAGCCGAATTTATTGAGTTGTTTCTGAAGCTCGCCGATTTCAAGGCGCTTTTTAAGCTGACCTCTTACACCGTCGCAAACCTCATCAAATGTCCAGTCGGTTTTGCCCTGAGGATGAAAATCAATCTTAGTCTGAATAGTGAAGTTTCTTATTGATTTAGTTGGGAAAAATCTTCTGAGGTTTACGGGTATGCCTATGCAGATAACATCGTTTATAGGCTCTCTGGCATTTCTGATTGCACCGAGAATGAGTGCCGCTGCAAGAAATTCTGTAACGGTCATGCCTTTTTCTTTGGAAAACTTTCTGATTTCATCAACACTTATCATAGCAAAAATAAGCTGAAGGAAATCCTTTTCAATTTCACCGGGGAGCTTATATGCAGGCACATCGTCCTTTTCTGCTTTTTCTCCGCCCTTCTGATAGTAGGTCTGGAAGGAGTTGCTTATTTCCTCTTCGTCAAAGGGTGCGGGATTATAAGGTGCATCAGGGTTTTCTGTAAGCTCCACATATCTTTCAAGAAGAGCATTGAAATATTCCGAAGCGCCTTTGCCGTCACCGATGTGGTGAGCGGTTTCCATAGCAACACGTCTTTTGTGATAAACAATTCTAAAATCGGGTCTGCCGTCATCGCGCATTGTAATAGGCAGAAGAGGTCTTGAAAATTCTTCTCTTATTTCGGGAAGCTTATCTGTGCATTCCTGATAGTTCCAGAAAAAGCCTTTTTTCAAATAAGAATGAATTGAGGGGTAACGGCTGATAATATCCGAAGCCGCTTTTTTAAGAAGTACGGGGTCAATTTCTTCGTCTTTGAAAACTGCTGCCATACGGAAGCTTCTGCCCCATTTTTTTGAGCTCAGGCAAGTGAACATAATGGATGCTGTGTCAACCTTCATCCAACGGTATTTACTCATTTTTTCATCTCCGATTAATATTTTTTCATATAGTAAAATTCAAACAAAGTCAACTGATATTGTAACATACTAAACGGTATAAGTCAAATCTGATGTTACAAATATTCCATTTATGTCTATTGCACAGAATGTAACCGTGATATATAATAAAAAAAGTAAAATTATCTGTAACAAAACAGAATATTCAGTCATTAACATATAGAAAAACAGGAAAGGAGATGAGATAAATGCAGTCAATGGATGACATATATCAGAGCTATGCCCTTACGGTTTATAAATATCTGCTGAGCCTTTGCAGGAATGACGATTTAGCCGAAGAGCTGACTCAGGAAACCTTTTATCAGGCGATTAAAAGCATTAAGCGCTTTGACGGCTCATGTCATATATCCACCTGGCTTTGTGCTATAGCGAAAAATCAGTTTCTCGCTTA
>JAZNUW010000119.1:0-3322 GCA_045592465.1 Acutalibacteraceae bacterium
AGCAAACAGCCAAAGACAAAGAGCTGACACCGCTTATCTGTGATTATATCCGCGAAAAGAAGCCTGATTTTCTTTTCGTTCACTTTGACAGTGTTGACGGAGCAGGTCACGGTAACGGCTACGGCACAGAAAATCACATCAGAGCTATCGGCGAGGTTGATAAACTTATAGGTGATGTTTACTCTGCAATTGAAAGTGCAGGCATAAGTGACGACACTCTCTTTATGGTTATCGCAGACCACGGCGGTACCAACGGCGCAGACGGCAAGGGTACTCACGGCGGCTGGACTGATGAAGAAAAATATGTCACCTTTGCCGCGGCAGGCAAAGGCATAGTCAGCGGCGAAATCAAGGAAATGAATATACGCGACCTTGCCGCAATTGTGCTTTATGCTTTCGATATTGATATGCCCGCCTTCAATGAAAAAGGCTGGACATCACAGATACCTGCAGGACTCTTCGTCGGTTATGACGGTGAATACCGCGATATTTCACATCTCACAGGTGCAGCTCCGAGAATTTCAAAGGAGCATCATAAGTCAGAGCTTGTGTGACATTTCATAAGAATGCAAGAGAGATAACCATTATTTAAAAGAGGGATTTGCTATGAAATTTATAAAGGTTACTGACAATAAAAAGGTTTTTGCAGACGGCATTCACGACGACACAAAGGCCCTTCAGGAATGCATCGATATGGTTAGGGATGGCGGCACGGTCTACTTTCCCGACGGCACCTATCTTATTTCCGCGGCACTGATTTTCTATTCGGACCAGACCTTCAGGCTCTCTGACAATGCCGTTATTCTGAGAAGCAAGGAAAGTGAGCCCATAACAAGATATCTTCTCGCCTCCTATTCTGAGCCTGAATGGGGCACCTACGAGGGCACACACGATGTTGTTATTTCAGGTGGCATCTTCGACGGCAATGCAGACACAACCGAAAAGTCAACCCTTGTCAACACAGTACACTGCCGAAACATAAAAATTGAGAACTGCCGTTTTCGTCACTGTTCAATGTGGCATATGATCGAAATCAACTCCACAGAAAATGCCGTTGTGGAAAACTGTGTCTTTGACGGGCCCACATATACATTAATCCCTGAAAATCTTCTTAACGAGCAGATACAGCTTGACCTTGCACGAGAGGGCTCTTACGGTCCCGTATATAACTGTGACGGCACTCTTATTGATTTTTGCAAGGATGACACCGTATGCCGCGGCATCACTATCAGAAATAATATTTTCAAGTGTGCAGGCTTTCCCGGCATCGGTCATCACGGAGACTGCTCTCATCATGACATACTTATCGAAAACAATATCTTTGACGGCAAATCAGGCCTTTACGGCAAAAGCAGAGGCTACATTATTTTCAGACCTGAGGTCTATGACGTGAAAATAAAGAGCAACCGTTTTATCGCACCCGAGGAATCAGACTCACCTAATTACGGAATAGTTTTTGAAAATCCCCATGAAGATAAGCTGTACACTCACGGCAATATCTTCACAGGCAAAACAGACAAAGAGATAATTATAGGCACAGGTGAATAATATGTCATATTCCTTGAACGGCAAAAAATCAAATTTTCTCATATTTCTCTGCTGGGCAGCATATACTGCCGCCTATGTAGCAAGACTGGATTACAATGCTTCTATGGTTGAAATTCTTTCTCAGATGGGCACAACCAAAGAGGCGGCAGGCACCGTCAGTTCATTTTTCTTTTTCGCCTACGGTGCAGGTCAGCTTATCAACGGTCTGCTTTCAAAAAAATATAACACCAGATATTCAGTCACTCTTGCCCTTGCAGCATCATGCATAATCAACCTTGCCATGACCTTCTGTCAGGGAATAGACACCATGAAATATCTGTGGTTTTTCAACGGCGTTTTTCAGTCTGTACTATGGTCATCTCTTATTAAAACCCTGTCGGATAATCTTGCTGACAGCAAGCTCTCAAAGGCCGTTATGGTTATGAGCACCACCGTTGCTTCAGGCACATTTGCCGCCTACGGTCTTGCAGCACTCTTCTCTTATCTGAGCCTTAGCTGGACAACTATTTTCTATGTTGCGGCAGCACTTGTGGGGGCTGTGGCAGTACTTTGGTTTATCGGCATGAGTACGGTAAAAAATGAAAAACATAAAAAAGAAGCCACCGAAGAGAAAGCAGAACGCAAGCTTTCTTTCACGCCTGCGTTCATCATCACTGTTGCGGTTATACTCATTTCGGCAATATCCAACGGCTTCATAAAAGACGGCATAACAACCTGGGTACCCTCTATTCTGAAAGAAGAATTCGGCGTGCCGTCATCACTTTCAATTATTGTCACACTGCTTCTGCCTGTGCTTTCGATTTTCGGCACAACTCTTGTGAATGCACTGCACAAAAAGCAGAAGGACGAAAACGCCCTGAACGGCATATTCTATTTCGCCGCAATAATTTTAACGGTACTTATCATATTGACCCTTAAGCTTAAATCAGTGCCTCTGACTTTATTGCTCTTCGGCGCAATAGCCTGCCTTATGTCAGCAGTAAACAATGTTATAACAAGCGTTGTCCCTCTTTATTCAAGAGACAAAATCGACTCCGGCTTTTCAGCAGGACTTCTCAACACCTTCTGCTATATAGGCAGTACCCTTGCAACATCAATGCTGGGAAAAATTGCAGACACCAAGGGCTGGAACGATGTGTTTATCTGCATTTTAATCTTCACTGCAGTTTCATTTGTTGCCTGCATAATCTCGGCAGTACTTAATCAAAAATTCAAAGCAAAGATAAAAATATAATAATAACAAACAAAAACGCGAAAGACGGTTTTCTCCTGTCTTTCGCGTTTTCAATTAAGTGTTTTCGTTTTTCTTGTGATAACGCACCATGGCAATAACACTTGAGCAGATTGCCAGCACTGAACCCAGTGCAGCACCGTAAGCCTGTGAAATAAAATTATAAATAAGCCAGAAGGGAGCACTGCCCAGACCAAACTTGCGGATAGTCTGCTCATTATCAAACCAGAGTCCGCCTGTCTGCAAAAGTGCACCCGCAATAGGCAACAGCTCAACGGGATCTTTCTGCACCACTGCAAAAGCAATCCCCACCACAGCAATCAGACCGAAATTCATCACAGCTATCAGCTTCATATGCCGTCTGAACCAAGGTGCGTTTTTCTTGCCTGCCAGAAAGGATGATACGGTTGAAAGAAAATCCATAACAGCGCCCGAAAAAGCTCCCAGCAGCAGATATTGCAAAACGTATAAAGCATTTGAAAGACAGGTGCACCAGACAATCTGACTGCGCCTTTTCAGCTGGAAGCTCAGAAGATAAAGAGC
>JAZNUW010000120.1:0-16644 GCA_045592465.1 Acutalibacteraceae bacterium
AATAAGAACCTCTCACGCTTCGCGTTCGAGAACCTTGTTGCTTCGCAATAACGATACCGCTGTCGACACGAAAAGTATCAACAGCGATATCTGTTTTGGTTGCGGGAGAAGGGTGCGGGTGTCCGGTGGACACCTCTGTGCGTAGCACAGAAGCACCGACCGAGGCGGGAGCCGAGACCTCGAACCTGCGGCCCTCTCCCTCTTGCGGTGCCCAAAGTTTTGTTGCGCCTTGGAGCGGCGCCAAAACTTTGACCGCTGCGCCATTTTGCCCTCCCTTCATCCGCCACCGACGGCGGTCGGGCTAAATGCCCAAAGCAGATCTGCTTTGCTCGCAGAAATAAAAAAACAGCAACCTTTAAGTTACTGCTTTTCATATGGTCGAGGCGACAGGATTCGAACCTGCGGCCCTCTGCTCCCAAAGCAGATGCGCTACCAAACTGCGCTACGCCTCGATATTAGATTTGTTGTTGAGATTAATTTTTACAAGGCATTGCTTTGGTCGGCTCTCAAAGCAGATTACTCTTGCGGTTCCCAAAATTTCTTTGTGCTTTGGGGCAGCACAGAAATTTTGACCGCTGCGCCATTTCGCCCTTCCTTCATCGTCCGCCGGACGCGGTCGGGCTCAATGCTACCAAACTGCGCTACGCCTCGATAAATGATGTTGTGTCAACGTTTTGATATTATACACGTTCAAATGGGTTTTGTCAATAGCAAAAGTTACGTGCGCAAGAGAGTGCGTTCAAATTTGTTTATGAAATAAATACAGGTATCAGCGCCTTTGCGATACCTGTATTTTTATTATAGCTGTGCGAGCCGTTGTGAAAATTCAAGGAGGCTTTCTGCAGTGATAGTGCTGTCGGGAAGAGGCTCTTTTTCTGCGCCGATATAAACGGGAACACAGCCTGCGTTGACGCCTGCCTGCACATCCCGAAGAGAGTCACCGACCATATATGACGAGCCGAGGTCAATGTTGAAATCAGCTGCTGCACTTATAAGAAGACCGGGTGCGGGCTTGCGGCAGCTGCAGCGGATTTTCATTTCTGCCACCTCTCCCTCAAAGCCTTTGTCCGGGTGATGCGGACAGTAATAAATGCCGTCAACAAAAGCGCCCTCTTTTCCGAGCAGAGTTTCAAGGGTGTCGTGAATTTCTCTGAGGGTGTCTTCACTGCATTCACCGCGGGCAATGACAGGCTGGTTGGTTATCACAATTACGGGGTACCCCATAGCATTGAGCTCAGAGACAGCCTGTGCTGCCCCGGGAAGAAGCTCCATATCTTCGGGCTTTCTTATAAAGCCCTTGTGAACGTTGAGAGTGCCGTCTCTGTCGACAAAAACCGCCCTTTGCTTTTTTCTCTTATGCTTTGATGCGACGATGCCGTTTTTGATGTCATTTTCAGTGTGGCTGAGCCTTTCGGGAGTACCCATATCGTGAACATATTCGGCGCTTCTGTAGGCGTAGATGCGTTCGGTGGTGATGCCGGGCTTGATGACATCCTTGTCCAGGTCGGCTTTTCCGTTTAAACTGCAGAGGCTCAGCAGCTCAGGTGAGATAATCTGAACGCCTGCGTTGCACAGGTTGGAATAACGAGGAGGCTTGTTATTTTTCTCAATCAGGCCGATTACGCGACCGCTTTTATCAGCTTTTATAAGTACACTGTCGAAGGGGTGGGTGTTGGGGTGAACAAAGAGAGTTGCCAGTGCATTTTTGCTTTTATGAAAACGCACCATATCCTCAACACAGAAATCGAAAACAAGGTCTCCGTTGCAAAGAAGAAAATCCTCTTTTAGACCCAGGTGAAATAAAGCTCCTGCTGTGCCGAGGGGCGCCTCTTCACAGTAGTATGTGATGCTCACGCCGAATGCGGCTCCGTCGGAAAAATAATCTTCGATGATATGATGAAGGTGACCGACAACGATGATGAAATCGTCTATACCCTCTTTGTGCAGTGCTTCAATCTGGTGCTGCAGCACGGGCTTGCCGCAAAGCCTGGTCATGGGTTTTGGAAAATCTTTGCATAAATCACCCATTCTTGAGCCGATGCCTCCTGCGAGAATAACTGCCTTCATTATATCACCTCCGTGTAATCTTTATGGTGTAATTATAGCATAAAAATCAGCATTTTACAATCCCGGAACCGGCTCTTTGGGGGCTTTTATTTGCTTGACAAAGATTTTTGCCTATGGTATAATCTACATTATGTATAACTATGTGATTTTTTAATAAAAAAGGAAGGAAGAGACAGGTTTATGGCAGATATTTTAGTTACCGGCGGTGCAGGTTATATCGGCTCAGTTCTTGTGCCGGAATTGCTTAAAAACGGGCATAAAGTGACAGTTCTGGATATGCTTATTTACAAGCAGGCGTCTCTTCTGGATTGTTGTAACAACGAAAATTTTGAAATGATAAATGCAGACTGCCGTGACGAAGAGGTTCTCAGACGTGCCGTTTACGGAAAAGATTTTATTTTCCCTCTTGCAGCTATTGTGGGCTTTCCTTGCTGCGACAGAGATAAAACGGCTGCAACAACCACAAATCTTGGCGCTGTTGAAACACTGCTTAAGGTGCGCGATGATGAGCAGAAGATAATCTTCCCCTGCACAAACAGCGGCTACGGCATCGGCCAGGGTCAGAATTACTGCACAGAGGAATCACCGATTCTGCCTGTTTCTCTTTACGGCAAAACTAAAATGGCTGCTGAAAAGGCAGTGCTTGAAGCGGGCAACTCCCTTACCTTCAGATTTGCAACTCTTTTCGGCGCATCACCGAGAATGCGTACTGACCTGCTGGTCAACGATTTTGTTTACCGTGCAGTTTTTGACCGCTCAGTCATAGTTTATGAGGGACATTTTATGCGCAATTATCTTCATGTCAGAGATGCGGCAAGAGCTTTCATTTTTGCTATGGATAACTTTGAAAAAATGAAGGGTGACAAATATAATTGCGGTCTGAGTGATGCTAATCTTTCAAAGCTTGAGCTTTGTGAGGTTATAAAGAAATATATACCTGCCTTCACTTATATGGAAGCTCCCATAGGTGATGACCCTGACAAGAGAAACTATCTTGTGTCAAACGAGAAAATAGAGGCTGCAGGCTTCAGACCTGTTTATTCTCTTGATGACGGTGTCAGGGAGCTTATAAAGGCTTATTCCATAATCAAAAATTCATCTTACGGAAATGTGTGATGTGAAATGAAACTGGTTGAAATATTGAAGCCTGACTTCATTTTTGAAGACGACAGAGGTCTTCTGTGTCAGGTCAGTCACGAGAGCTTTGCTCAGGTCAATGCCGTTTTCACAAAGAAAGGTGCAGTGAGAGGAAATTTCCACTACCACAGACAGACGAGAGAAATTTTCTTTGTGATTTCGGGTGAAATAGAGCTGTCGGTTTATTGCGGAGATTTATCCGAGAAACACCGTTTTAAAACGGGGGATATGTTTATGATTCCCGAAGAGGTCAGACACAGCTTCCTTTATTGTGAAGACACATATCTGGTTGCATTTTATACATCTGCTGTTGAGCTTCCCGACGGCACAAAGGATATACTTACAGACTGATAAAATTCAAGAAAGGAGTGTAGAGAAGTGAAAAACATTTATTTTGTTCAGGCAAATGATATTTACGGCAACGAAAAAAAGAATACCTACATTCCTTATGCGGTGGGCTGCATTGAGGCGTACTGTATGCAGAGCGAAGTGGTTATGTCTCATTATAAATTCGGCAGAATCATCTATTCGCGTGAAAACGTTGAGAGTGTTGTGGCAAAACTGGACAACCCCTTTATGGTG
Organism: Acutalibacteraceae bacterium; assembly: GCA_045592465.1. Classification (GTDB taxonomy): domain Bacteria; phylum Bacillota; class Clostridia; order Oscillospirales; family Acutalibacteraceae; genus UBA6857. Next base: position 3,787 of record JAZNUW010000120.1, read on the forward strand.
CTGTTTTCCTGCTCTGTCTGGAATACCGAATACAACAAGGTGCTTGCCCTTGCAATAAAAGAAAAATTCCCAGATTGCCTTATTTCTTTCGGCGGACACAGCATATCTTCAGACGGCGAATACCTTGAAAAGTACCCTTATATTGATTTTCTTGTGCACCGTCTAGGTGAAGAGCCTACATGTGAAATGCTTGAAAGCCTTGCTCTTTCAAAAGATTTGTCGGATGTGGCAAATATATCCTACAGAAATGCTCAGGGAGAGGTTATAACTACGGCTTGTGTGCCGCAGACGGCAGACAATTATCCATCACCTTATCTCACAGGCGTGTTTGATGAAATTCTCGAGGATGATATAGAATTTTCAGGTCTTTTCGAAACAAACAGAGGCTGTCCCAACGGCTGCTCCTTCTGTGACTGGAGTACCCTTAAATCAAAGGTAAGACTTTTCCCCATGGAAAGGGTTATTGCAGAAATCAATTGGTTTGTGCAGCACAAAATCGAATATGTTTACTGCACTGACGGCAACTTCTGTCTTTTTGACAGAGATGCAGATATTGCAGATTATATCGTGGAATGCAAAGAAAAATACGACTATCCCAAGGTAGTGAAGGTTTTTTTCACAAAGAACAGATTCAATTTTGTTTTTGATGTCAGCACCAAATTTTTCAGAAGCGGTCTTGACAAGGCCAAAACAATTTCCTTCCAGAGCATGAATCCTGAAGTGCTCAGAAACATAGGCAGAAGAAATATTTCCACTGAAATGTTCCGTGAGCTTATGAAAAAGTATAACGAAATAAACATCGCAACCTTTTCTGAGCTTATTCTCGGTCTGCCCGGAGAAACCTACGAAAGCTTTTGCGACGGTGTCTGTGACCTTATAGAAAACGGCCAACACTACGCAATAAATATATATCCCTGTGAGCTTTTGCCCAACTCTGAAATGGGACAGAAGGCATACAGAGAAAAATTTGCAATTAAGAGCACGAAGGTACCCTTCAAGCTTATCCACTCAAACAAGTCACAGAAGAAAGACGGCATTACGGAATATTCCGAATATGTTACATCCACCTTCTCAATGGATGAGGAAGAGTGGGCAAGATCCCTTGTGTTTGCTTCATATGTGCAGGGACTTCACAACCTTGGCCTGCTTCGCGCAATTGCAATTTATTACAGACACGAATACTCACTGGAGTATAAGGATTTTTATAACGGACTTATTGAGTTTTCTCAGAAGGCTGATGGAACCTTGCTTAACAGAATTTACAGAAAAATAAGCGAGCTTTGCTCAGGTGTTGTCAGAGGCAAAAATGAATTTGTTGCTGAGTGCGACGGACTCGACGATGTGCTCTGGGGCTTTGATGAGCTTATCTTCCTTGAATTCTATAAGAATCTGCCTGAGTTTTATGCTCAGATTAAGCAGTGGCTGAGCAGATACGGCTCAACAGAAGAAACAGAGGCTTTGTTCAGCTATCAGTACGACATAATTAAAAAAATCGGTGTCAGTGAGACTCTCATCAGCTCACCCTACGATTTTTACAGCTATTTTAAAAGAATATTCCTTGACTCTTATAAAAAGCCTGAAAAGGTGCAGATAACTCTGAAGGTCAGCGACAACTGCAGAACTGATAATCTGCCGGATTTTGCAAGAGAAATTGTCTGGTACGGAAGAAACAGGCGAGCCACAGATTACACAGGCGGTAACTATAATGTTGAAATTGTCTGATAAGAGAGTCAGTATTTCACGTGGAGAATACAGATGAAAAATATTGTTTTTACACAGGTTGGTTTTGAATTTGACAGCTCGGTGTATCTGCCTTATGCGGCAGGTACTCTGATTGCCTATTGCCAAAAAGACGAAGCTATTAAAAAAGAATATAATTTTTCTGATATTATTTTCAGACGCGAAAAGCTTCAGGAAGCTCTTTCCAGGTTTGATGATCCTTGCGTTGCAGCTTTTTCATGCAGTGTGTGGAATATGGAGTACAACAAGGCTCTTGCAAAACTCGTTAAAGAAAAATATCCCTCGTGTGTTGTTGTTTTTGGCGGCCACAGTGTTTCAGAGGATGCATCTCTTCTTGAAAGTGAAGACTATGTTGATGTACTTATGTTCGGTGAAGGTGAGCAGGTGTTCTGCGATTTTCTTCATGCACTCAGCGAGGGCTCGCTTAAGGATGTGCCCAATATTGCTTACAGAAGCAGTGGCGGAATTACCGTTAATCCGAGAAAATATTATGATGATATAAGCTTTTATCCCTCACCCTATACAGAAGGTGTCTTTGACAGTATAGTCAGAGAAAACGAGGGCGTAGAATTTCTGGCTGTGCTTGAAACAAACAGAGGCTGCCCCTATTCCTGTGCTTATTGTGACTGGTGCGCAGGTAAGAAAATGAGATTTTTCCCTATGGAAAAGGTGCTTTCGGAAATTCAGTGGCTTTCAAACAATAAAATTGCGTACTGCTTTTGTGCCGACTCTAATTTTGGTATGTTTGAGCGTGATTATGAAATAGCACTTGCTCTTGTGGAGGCTAAGAAAAAGAACGGATATCCCGAAGTGTTCAGACCATGCTATGAAAAAAACAGTGATGAACGTGTTTTCAGAATATGCAGCACACTCAACAGTGAGGGCATGGATAAGGGTGCCACAATGGCTTATCAGACCTTGTGTGATGATGCTCTTAAAAATATAGGAAGAAAGAATCTGACAATGGATCACTTCTCCTCACTTATGCAGAAATATAACGAGGCAGGTATTCCCACATATTCAGAGCTTATTCTCGGCTTGCCGGGAGAAACAAAAGAAAGCTTCTGCAGCGGAATTTGCAGATTATTTGAAAACGGACAGCACAATTCTGTTAGCGTATATCACTGTGAGGTGCTTCCGAATTCAGAACTTTCTCAGCCTGAATATATGAAGAAGCACCGCATAGAAACAATGAAGGTTGCCTTTAACCATATACACAGCGCACCGCAGAAGGATGAAGAAGTGAAAGAGTATTCTTATCTTGTGCGTTCAACCGCAACCCTCAGCAGAGAGGACTGGGTTTATGCCAATCTGTTTTCTGTCTGTGTGCAGTGCTTTCACAGTCTTGGTATACTCAGATATTTTTCAATTTATCTTCGCAAGGAAAAGGATATTCCTTATGTGAATTTCTACAGAGAGCTGCTGGAGTTTATCCTGAATTCAGAGGGAAGACTTGCTGCACTCTGGAAAAGCTTCAAGGAAAAATATGAGCGCTCTCTTGCGGGGGACTGGAATCATTTCGACGAAAAATTCGGCAATGTAACCTGGTTCTTTGAGGAAGGAGCTTTCCTTGAAATCGTCAGTGATTATGACAGCTATATGAGTGAGCTTACTGCTTTTCTCAAAAAGTACGGCATAGAGGAAGAAATATTCAATGAGCTTATGAGATATCAGAAGCTGGTGCTCAGAAAGCCCTTTGAAGCAGAATACGATGCAGAATTTGACTATGACCTGCTTTCATATTTCAGAGATATTATCGGCGGAAAGTATTCGCCTCTTGATAAAACCGGAGTTGTTTTAACCGTTAAGCCCAAAGCATATTATTCTGTTCTTAGCGAATATGCAAAAGAAACCGTCTGGTTCGGCAGACGCAGAGGAGCAACGGTTTACGGCGAAAGTGAAATCGTGACACAAAAAATGCAAGGAAGATCGGAGTGACAGTTATCAAAGTTATAAAAAACTTTTTGAAAAACCACTATTACGCAATCGGCTTCTTTGCGTTTTTATGGATCTATGCCATCGCAGTGGTAGGAAAATTCAAACCATGGGATATATATGATGTTGTATATGCGTTCCATGCAGTTGATTACAGTATGGGATTTGCTTCCAAAATTTTAGTCGGAGCCGTTTATCAATTCTTTTTCGGTGAAATAAACAGAGAGACGATGATTGTTTTCGACAAGATAGTGCTTTGCATTATTTTTGCCGTGTCGTCGGTATTACTTGAAAAATTAATGCTTCACACAGAAGAGAAGCACAGGAAAACAGCCTTTTTTATTCTGATGTTTTTCCTTACAGGTACACCGACATTCACTGCGTATGTTTTTGCACTGGGTATGATGGACACTTTCTTTGTGGTGTTCGCCCTGCTGTTTATTATTTTCCTTTCATACAAATACTCCAGATGGTTCCTTATTGTTCCGCTTATCGGTGTGGTAATGGTGCATTATGCATCAATGATCTGCTTTGCGCCGGCTATGGTTCTTCTGGCACTTTATAAAATTTCCTGCATAGATAAAAAAAGCGAAAAAACAGTGCTGTGGATTTCGTTGTCAATCGGATTTGCAGCGATGATGGTATTGTTCATATATCTTCTGTTTTATGAGGTTGACAATATAAAATACACTTATGAAGAATTCATCGAAATAATGAAGGCAAGAGGTGTTGAACAGCATGATTATTATGCCTCCGCATTCTTTCGAAAAGCCTACTCTACCCCTGAACGATATGAAAATGTAATAGATGTAGAGGGAGAAGTTGGTTTATCAAAATTTTTCGCCTTGCTTATTCAGCAGGCGCAGATCACATTTGAACTTCTTAAGGCGCACAACGGAATAAGAGTATTCATAATGCTGTTACCTTTAAGTTGGTTCTTGTTTAAGTTTTTATATAATCAGGCAAAAGAGAATAAAGAAAACAAGCTTAAGGTGTTTACTTTTATATGCATGGGACTGCTGTTTTTTGCAACCTTGATTTGTGCACCTTTTGTTTCTGCAGACTCAGTGAGATGGGTTGACCACTCACTTTTCATTCTCTTCTCAGAGGTGCTGTATATTTTGTATCACGAGGGAAGCAAAGCCTGGGATTATGTAGAAAGAGAATTTTCAAAAACACCTGTAGTTTTATTAGTAATGTATTTCCTGGTGTATGCGAACACAGTAGACTGTCCCTATACATAAAATATAAGGTTGGTTTTTTATGAAATCAGAAATTAAAAAAATAGCCATAAGTGCTTTTTTCACTCTTGTCTGGATTCTGCAGTCGGCAAATTATTACAACAAGGGCAGAAATGTTCCTTTATATGTTGTTTGTGTTTTTGCTGCATTTATGCTGATGACCGCGGTGAAAAACAGAGGCATCGGCATCCTTTCGGGGCTTGCTGTTCATGCCGCAATTGCAATAATTGATATTAATTATCTTATGATATCTTTGCCCTTATATTTTCTTGCTCTGGCGCATAAAGAGATAACCTCTATGCCTATTCTTCAGACAGACAAGAAAAAAAAGGATCCGGGCAAGGACTATGCATTCATGTTTATATGGCTTAATGCCTTTTCGCTTCTTGCAATATCGGTTTATGTTATCATAGGCTGGTTTAATGAGCCGCCTGAGTATATAGCTGCTTTGACTATGTGTCTGCAGAAAATGTACTGGTTCTTCATAATGTTTATTCCTCTTGTGATATTAAGTTTCAGAAAGGTCAACAAAAAGAAGAACGAGGATGCGGCTTTTACGGCGCAGGCAAAGAGCCTGAGAATAATCTATATTTTCAGCATGATAACCTTTGTTGTTCAGGTGCTTCTTTATTATGTGAGACACCTTGACGGCAACTATATTGTTACAAGCATTTTTATGCCCTGGATGGTCTATATCAGCTCAATGATAGTCTGCGATGAGGATGCTGTTGTTGAATATATAGCGAAATCCTTCAAGGCTGTTGTGGATAAGATTGCCGTTGCAAACAAGGTGGAAGAAAAATGATATTAGTTGTGGGTTGCGGCTTTCTCGGAAGTTATCTTGTCAGGCACATAACATCGCTCACTGATGAGCCGGTTATTGCCACTGTTCGTGATATGAAAAATATCCCTTCAGTCCGTGGGGCCGAATATGTGAAGTGCAGTGTTGAAAACGAAGCGGAAATAGCTGCCCTTGCAGAAAAAACAAGGGGGAACAGGCTCACAGTGTTTTATTTTGCGGCAAGCCATAATGTGGATTTCGTTTTTGAACATCCTGAAGAGGCCGGGAAGGTGAATATAAAAGCACTCGAAAATTTTCTCGGGTACTTCGATAATATAGATAAACTGTTTTTTGCATCAACTGACTGCGTTTACGGCGAAAACAGTGATTCGTGCCCTGCTTTTTCCGAAGATGCACAAGCCGTACCGATAAACAGATATGGTGAGCAGAAAAAACAGGCAGAGGATATAGTGCTCTCAAAAGGCTTCAATGTGCTGAGATTTCCTTTTATGATTGGCGCATCACTTAGTGAGAAGAAGCATTTTTATGACAATATCTGCCAAAGGCTTGATAACGGCGAAGAAACAGAAATGATTGACGGAATGATTCGCTCCGTTATAAGCTATGAAAATGCCGCGAAGCTTATGTGGATGCTCGCCTGCAGCGGTGAGGCTCTGCCGGAAATAATCAATGTCTGCGGCGATGAGGCACTGAGCAAATATGAAACAGGGTGCCTTATTGCACAGAAAAAAGGCTTATCACAAAGCCTTATTAAGAAAATATCCGAAGAGGAAGGCAGCAAGTTTTTCAAAGACAGAAGGGCACGCTCTGCTGTGATGGATAACAGCCTTCTGAAAAGAATAACAGGACTTAAAAAAATACCTTGGGAGGGAGATTTATGCTGATAACAAGAACACCGTTCAGAATGTCGTTTTTCGGCGGCGGAACAGATTATTATGAATATTTTTCCCGTTACGGTGGCAAGGTGTTATCAACAACTATAGATAAATACTGTTATTTGTCTATGCGTAATCTGCCTGAGTTTTTCGAATATAAAAATCAGGTTACATATTCTAAAATTGAACGATTCAATAATCCGTCTGAGGTTCAGCATCCCCTTGTCAGAGAGGCACTCAGATACATCCCTACCGATAGAATCCAGATAGCATACGACGCTGATTTGCCGGCTTGCTCGGGCATAGGCTCCAGCTCGGCATTTGCAGTCGGACTTATTCAGGGACTTCGTGCAATGCACGATGAATTTCCCGATAAGATGACCCTTGCAAAGCAGGCTATTCATCTTGAAAGGGAGCTTTGTAACGAGGCCGGTGGAGTGCAGGATCAGATTGCTGCAGCAGTGGGTGGCTTTAACAGACTTGAGTTTGACAGTGAGGGCTACAGAATAATCCCCGTCTGTGTTGCCGAGGAAAGGCTGAGAGATTTCGAGAAGAATCTTTTGCTTATGTTTACAGGGTTCACACATTTTTCAGGTCAGATTGCAATTCAGCAGAAAGAAAATATTTCTTCAAGAGTTTCTGAGCTTCATGAGATGAAGGCGTTGGTTGATGTGGCTGAAGATATTCTCACTCAGGGTGAGCTTGAAGATTTCGGCAGGCTGCTTGACCACACATGGAAGCTTAAGCGTACTCTTTCGGATTCCATAACCAACTCGCAGATAGATTCTCTTTACAGCAAAGCAAAGGAAAACGGTGCCCTCGGAGGCAAGCTTCTCGGTGCAGGCGGAGGTGGCTTTATGCTGCTGTATGTGCCCGAGGAAAAACAGCAGAAGCTCAAAGAGAGTATGAGCGAAATGAAGTTTGTGCCGGTTAGCTTTGAAAACAGCGGAACAAAGATTATATATAAAAACAACTCAATATAAAAACAGTAGTTTTCACATGGAAAACTACTGCTTTTCTTTTTAAATGGGGAGCTTCACTTCAACTGTGGTGCCGCCACCGTCTGTTGGTTGGATGCTTATAGTACCTTCGTGAAGATCACATATCTTTTTTGCTACGGCAAGGCCGATGCCGTTACCGCTGCTTTTGTGGTTCATATCACCCTGATAAAAGCGATCAAATGCATGCTTTATTTCTTCCTGGGTCATACCCTTGCCATGGTCGATAAAGGAAAAAGTCAGAAAATCGTCCTTCTTTTTCAGCTTTATTTCAATTTCACTGTCGTGGGAGGAATATTTGATGGCATTATCGATGATGTTTATCCAGAGCTGATGCATAAGAGCTTCGTTTCCGAAAATTTCATAATCGTTGCCGTCAAATGAAAAACCGATGTTCTTCGTTGACCATTTGTTTTCCAAAAGCACCACACACAGACGGATCTGTTCGCTGACATTGAAAAGCTTTATATCTGTGAGAAGATTCAGATTTTCGAGTCTGTTGAGGGTGAGTATATTTGTGGAAAGCTCCGAGAGTCGGTGAGCCTCACTGATGATAATGTCAAGGTACTCTTCGCGCTCTTTTTCAGAAAGTGTTTCATCCTTGAGCATTCTGGCAAAGCCTTCAATTGAAACAATGGGAGTTTTAAACTCGTGAGAAAAATTGTTGATGAAGTCGTTGCGCATTATCTCAACACTTTTAAGCTCTTTTGCTGTGGTGTTTATCTCCTTGGCAACCTTGGCTATAGAGTGCACACCGCGAGGCTGGATGTGAACATCGTAATCGCCCTTTGCAATGCGGTCGAGAGCATCATATGATGTGTAAAGGGGCTTGAGAAACAGCTTTCTGAAAATCAAAGACAGAATAATGCCGATCATAAGGCTTATGGCTGCAAGAATAGTCTGAGCTATATGGGGAGGCAGCATATCAAAGTCCAGGAAATCAGCACGATGCACAAAACGGAAGAAGGTTGAAATAGCACCTATTGAAGCCGAAGTAATTGTAAAGGAGGCTAAAGAGAAGGAGAAGGTGAGCTTAATGCGCGAAAACAGTTGCTTATGCTTCTTTTTCATGGGTTATTACCGCCTTATAGCCTATGCCTTTTATAGCCACAATTCTGAATTCGGGATAGTCACCGAAACGTTTTCTGAGTCTGTTGATGTGAACGTTTATTGTGGTGTCGACACTGTTGGAATTCATACCCCAGATTTCATCCATAAGCTGAAGACGGGTGAAAATTTTATCGGGGCAGGAGAGTAGCTTGAATAAAAGATAAAATTCCTTCTTGGGCAGGGTCTGTTTTTCACTGCCGCGTGAAACGGTGAGTGAGGGATAATCAAGAGTGACCTGACCGATAGAAATTCTTTGTTCGCTGATAATGTTTGCGCGTCTTAGAAGCGCCTTTATTCTCAGCAGCAGCTCCTGGTCGTTGACAGGCTTTGTCATATAATCGTCTGCACCTGTGAGGAAAGCCTTGCACTTATCCTCGGGCAGCTGCTTTGCACTGATAACAAGAATAGGAATATCAATGCCGTGACTGCGTATGGTTTCGGCAAACTCATAGCCGTTCATTTCAGGCATCATAATATCAAGCACTATCAGGTCAACGTGCTGTGAGTCAAGAACCTCAATAGCCTGCTTGCCGTTTGATGCTGAGAGTACGCTGTAACCTGCTCTGGTGAGGGTTATCTGCAAAAACCTTGCACTGTTTTTGTCGTCTTCTGTTACGAGAATTCTGAACATATGCTTTCTCCTTGTCTTATTGTATGTGCAAATTCTATTGCACTAAAATTAACTGTAAATTAACATAGAGCATAGTTCACGATTTGTTTACAAGAAAACAAAAATAGTTTCAGGAATCTGTCTGAAAAACGCGTTCTTATCAGCTTAGCTGAGCAATATTGCAAGCAGAAAAAACAATTATCTATGGCAGCAGATAAATCTCTGCAAGCTTGTTCCAGGTTTCTTTGTCAACCCTTCCTGTTTCTTCACGGGATATAACTCTCTGAAAGCGCCTGACCTCTCTTTCGGTGCTTTCGTCGAAAAGTGACTGCAGGGGCAGGGCAGAGAAGTTCTTATAGCGCTCTGCAAGAAGATTCAGCATAAGGTGAAGGGTATAAACCAGAGAGTTATCCATTCCCTTGACCAAGGGTAAATCTTCATTGGTTATGGGAATAATCTGAATGGGCCGGGAGGCAATAAAAACGGCTTCGGAATTTTTTGATTTTATACTTTCCCATGTTTCGAAGTCAACAACTCCTGTTTCGTCAAGACCGTATTTTCTCTGAAAACTTCTGACGGCGGCTGTGGTTTCTTCACCGAAAATTCCGTCAGGCACCACCCGACTGATATCACTGTCGAGTCTGCCTATATTGCGAAGATAGCTCTGCACTTCAAAAACTGCTGTGTTCATCAGTTGCCCTCCCTTAGTGCTGTGCCCGGATATTGACCTGAAAGCCTTTGCTGACCTGCTCTTACAGTGCGGTAAACATCGGCAATGGTGTTCCAGGTAGTTTCGTCAACCTGACCTGTCTGGGGCAAAGAGAATATACGCTGGAATTCTCTGACTGCATTCTGAGTCCTCAGGTCAAAAACATTGTTTTGTGCCACCGGGGGAATATCGAAAAATACCCTGGCAATATAGCTGAGGTACCCTTTGAATGTGCCTACACTAGGGCCCACATCTCCTCGCCTCAGTGTCACACCGGGGAAGGGCTCCGTAGCAATTCCGCTGAGCTGATTTTTTGTTTGGAGATAATCCACAACGCCCTTATATGCTGAATAAAGACTTTCCCAGGTTCTTTCGTCAACACTGCCTGTGACGGGCAGCTCCTTATATTGCTGAAAGGCAGACACTGCTCTTGCTGTGCCGCTGCCGTATATGCCGTCAATTGTTACTGCAGGCAGAAAATCAACAAACTGACCTAGAAGTGAAAGAAAATACTGCACGGTAACAACAGGACCGCCTGTGTCGCCTTCGGTGAGTGCACCTGTGAATTGCTTGGGGAGGTTTTCATAACCCACGCCCTCGCTTGTCAGCTCGGCAAGTCGGGTCACTGCATCAAAGAGATAAACTATACGGTACCAGGTAGCCTTGCCTATTATGCCGTCACTGTCAAGATTAAAAATCCGCTGAAAGGCTTTCACTGCGTTTTCTGTGTTTTCATCAAAGGCTCCGTTTATTACGGGAATTTTCGGAATGGCAGGGTAGTTGTTGGAAATTCTGTTGAGATATATCTGCATGCGGCGCACGCTTTCATTGAGGTCACCCTCTCTCAGAGGTGTGCCGGGATAAGAGGGGAGGTTTTCGCCTATAGGCGCATTGACAACAATTTCGGTGTCATCACCGTAATAATAACGGATTATATCCACGTCACTGTAGCCTTCAAGGGCAAGTGACTGAGAGCCCCATTGTGAAAGTCCGTCACAGGTTACGGTGGTGCCGTTGCAATATTGGGCAAAAAAGGGATTTATTGTGCCCTCTTTTCTGAGGTAATCGTTGAAAAGGTCGTCGGTTATTCTGCTGATATTTTCAAATATGTTTCTGCCGTTTATGAATTTCTGGTCATAGTAGGTGTTGTTGGTTATATCATAGTCATAGCCCATGGCGGGGTACCACTCGGTGTAAATGCGGTTGAGTGCAAAAGAAACCTGAGAGAGTATGTTGGCTCTGATAGCGGCCTCATCCCAGGTGGAAAAAATCTCAGAGGACGCAACATTTTTGATATAGTCCGCAAAGGGTAGGGTGACGTTTGGTGCGTTGCTGCCGGGTGCGCCCAGATGCACCGTTATGTTGGTTGGAATAACAGGTATGGTTGCCATTTAATCAATCCTTTCAGATAAGGGAGTGAGCTGCACTGTCAGCAGTATATGGGAATCACCTACGGCGGAAACCAGAAGACCCTTTCTCGGGGTGAAGCCGTCAGCATAAACATCTGCTCTGTAATCCAGCTCCTGATTTTCACTGTTTGGGATAAGTGCGTTTTCAGCAGGCGCAGATTCAATTTTAACTGTAGGTGTTTCGCCGTTTTCATTTGTTATGAGAAAGGTGTGCAGGTTGCCGTCACGATAAATCATAATTTTTGCGCCCTCTACGGGATAGGCTTCGTCCCCTGAAAAAACTCTTGCTGTGAAGGTGGCATAATTTTCGGGATTTGCCTCAGGGTAACTGCTGAAGGGCTCTTCCTCACCGGGATCGGGCACATCCTCTTCAGGTGCCTCGATTTCCTCTTCGGCAGGGTACTCATCGGCATTTTCTTCACTTGTCTGCTCAGTCATTGCCACGGCAGGAACAGCCTGCTGAGTCGGCGGAGCTTCTTTCTTTTCTTCTGTTACAATTCCCCATTTTGACCATTTTTCCTTCATCTGCATTAAATCGTCGCTGTATTTTGATATGAGAAAGTCGAAATCCTGAGTGTCCATATTAATCTCCTTTAAAAAGTTTCTTATAATATATATTCGCTTTCGGGGAAAAATTACACTGAAAGGGCGTGTTTATATGTGCACTGCAGTGAGCTTTGGCAGTTATTTCGGCAGAAATCTTGACCTTGAAAGGTCATACGGTGAGAGGGTAGTCATAACACCGAGAAACTACTGCTTTGATATGTGTACTCTGCCGAAAATGAAAAGCCACTACGCCATGATAGGTATGGCTGCGGTGGCAGACAATTATCCACTTTATTATGAGGCAACAAATGAAAAGGGGCTTAGTATGGCAGGCCTGAATTTTCCTGAGAATGCCTGCTATAAGCCTTCCGCAGAGAATAAGGAGAATGTTACACCCTTTGAGCTTATTCCTTATATTCTCGGCAATTGCGAAAGTGTGAGACAGGCCGAAAGGCTTCTTGAAAATATAAACCTTGTCAATATTAATTTCAGCGGGGATCTGCCCCTTTCACCCCTTCACTGGATAATCAGCGACAAAGAAAAAAGCATAACAGCGGAACCTTTGAAAAAGGGCCTCAGAGTGTGGGAAAACCCTTATGGAGTGCTTACAAATAACCCGACGTTTGACTGGCATCTGATAAACATAAATAACTATATGCAGCTTCACGAGGGTGTAGGCGAAAACAAAATATCTCAAAGATACAGCTTCAATAACTACAGTCTGGGCATGGGCGCAATAGGGCTGCCGGGGGATTATTCATCAGCATCGCGCTTTGTAAAAGCTGTTTTTATAAAAGAAAAATCACCCTGCTTTGAGAGTGAAAGGGAATGTGTCAGCCACTTTTTTCATATACTCGGGGGTGTTGCTATGCCAAAGGGCTGC
>JAZNUW010000121.1:0-12747 GCA_045592465.1 Acutalibacteraceae bacterium
CAAAAAGGAACACATCACTTAGATGTATCCCTTATTTTTTTATTCTTTTTTTGTGAAAACCTCAAGGGAACGTTCAAGAATTCCCTTCATTTCGGCAATTGCTATGCCGTAATTAGTTATGGGTACGCCCTTTTGTGCGCATCTGCCAATGCGGCTTTTCATCTCATTTTCTGTCAGCATACAGCCGCCGCAGTGCACAACAAGAGCATAATCTTCAGGGCTTTCAGGAAATTCTCCACCGCTTGTGAAGCTGAAATGAAGCTTTCTGCCTGAATATTTCTCTATCCAGCCCGGCAGCAGCACACTGCCTATATCCTTGCACTGTCTGTGGTGCGTACAACCTTCGGAAATAAGCACCTTATCACCGTCGCTAAGACTTTTAAGCTTATTTGCACCCTCAACGGCCTTGCTGAGCTCACCCTTATATCTTGCAAAGAGAATTGAAAACGATGTCAGAGGAATACCCGACGGCAGAATTGCCGCAACCTCTGCAAAGGCCTGGGAGTCGGTTATAACAAGGTCGGGCTTATCCTTAAGGCTGTGGACTGCGTTTTGCAGCTCACTCACCTGTACAATAAGAGTAACGGCGCCGATTTCGAGAAGCTCCCTTATAGTCTGCTGCTGAGGCAGAATCAGCCTGCCCTTTGGCGCAGATTCATCAATAGGGGTCACGAGGATGACTCTGTCACCCTTTTTCACAATGTCACCGAGGAGCTTTTTTTCACCCTTATCCTTGGGTGCAAGCTGTGCGATTTTGTTTTTCAGCTCATTTATACCACTGCCGTTCATGGCGCTGACATAGATAATATTGCCGCTGCTTTCGGGCGCACTGCCCAGAAGGTCAGCCTTATTCATAGCTATAACATAGGGAAGCTTTCTCTTTTCAAAATCGGCCTGAAGCTCCCTGTCGGGCTCAGACATTCCTGCCACGGAATCGACAACAAGCACTGCAATATCGATAGTTAAAAGCACCTGCTTTGCTCTTTGCACTCGCTGAGCGCCGAGCTCTCCTTCATCGTCAAGGCCCGGTGTGTCGATTATGACAACAGGGCCCAGCGGCAGAAGCTCCATGGCTTTTTTAACAGGGTCTGTGGTGGTACCCTTGACATCACTGACAAGGGACAGCTTCTGTGCTGCAACTGCATTGACAAGGCTTGATTTGCCTGCATTACGCATACCGAAAAAACCGATGTGTATTCTTTCGGCTGATGCAACTGAATTTAAACTCATAAGCACCTCCAGTTATAAATTTTTTCTCATAGCATGAGCGGAAATGGGATTATATTTAAAATTAAACCTGAAATCAACTGATAAAACTCCCCTCTTCGTCAGCAACAAACTAACCGCTTCGGAAACAGAAAAAGGAAAGCTTTTCACGGTCGCAGTTGCACCGCGACCGCATTTTTGCATTTATCATTTTGCGTTTTTTCGCCCTCGCCGGGCAGGCATTCTTTTTTCTGCCGCGAAAAAAGAATCAAAAACGCGTTGATCTTATTAAAATCTGAAGTCTCTTCTGTTTGAGCTTTTAATAGCCTCGATGTTATCTTTTGCAATTGCTCTGACCTTTTCCTTTGGGATTTTATTGAGCTCTCTTTCAATAAGCTCAAAGCCCTTTTTCTTTGTTTCGTCGCTTGCGTAGTCCACAAGATATTCTGTGAGCGTCATAAGTGCGTTGGGATGGCAGCAGTTGAGAATCTGACCTTTTTTGCAAAGGGACATAAATCTGTCACCTGTTCTGCCCTCACGGTAGCAAGCAGTGCAGAATGAAGGAATATGGTCAAGATCCATAAGCCAGGAAACGACCTCGTCGAGTGTTCTCTGGTCAGAGACGTCAAACTGCTCGGAATCGTGAGGCCTTTCTTCCTCAGTGTAACCGCCCACAGAAGTTCTTGAAGCACCGCTTATCTGTGAAATGCCGAGCTCGAGCGCTCTGCCGCGTACTTTTTCGCTTTCACGAGTTGATATAATCATGCCTGTATAGGGCACTGCGATGCGAATGCAGGCAATAATCTTTTCGAATATATCGTCGGGGATACCGTTATCAAATGTGTCAGGGTCGATATCGTCGGCTCTCTTAAGACGGGGTACGCTGATAGTGTGCGGACCGACACCATGCACTGCTTCAAGGTGCTCTGCGTGCATAAGCAGACCTGCGAATTCATATTTGTAGCCCTCAAGTCCGAAGAGTACACCAAGGCCAACGTCATCAATGCCGCCCTCCATAGCTCTGTCCATAGCCTCTGTGTGATAAGCATAGTCGTGCTTGGGGCCTGTGGGATGAAGCTCAAGGTAGCTTTCCTTGTTATAGGTTTCCTGAAAGAGGATATATGTGCCGATGCCTGCATCACGGAGCTTGCGGTAATTTTCAACGGTTGTTGCGGCAATATTGACATTGACTCGTCTTATTGCGCCGTTTTTGTGCTGAATGCTGTAGATGGTTTCGATGCACTCAAGAATATATTCAATAGGATTATTTTTCGGATCTTCACCTGCCTCAATGGCAAGACGCTTATGACCCATATCCTGCAGAGCGATAACCTCTGCCTTGACCTCCTCCTGAGTGAGCTTTTTTCTTGCGATGTGCTTATTTTTCAGATGATAGGGGCAATATACACAGCCGTTGATGCAGTAGTTTGAAAGGTAAAGAGGGGCAAACATAACAATTCTGTTGCCATAGAATGCCTGTTTGATTTCATTTGCAAGGGCAAAGATTCTTTCCACCTTTTCGGGGATTTCGCAGGCAAGAAGCACGCTCGCCTCTCTGTAGGTAAGACCTGAGCAGGTGATGCCGTCTTCTGTTTTTCTGGGTCTTGCCTTTTCAAGCAGAGCATCGATAAGCTCAATATTATTCTTGTTAGCCTCGGCATATTCTATTGTTGCAAGAATTTCTTCGTGGCTGATAAATTCCTCAGCCTTTAATGATTTGGGGTTGTAGTTCATTATTTTCATTCCTTTCATATATTATCATGCACCTGAGGTGCAATTCATGGTAAAGCTATAAATGGAGGTTTCATCAGTTAAGGTTACTTTTTATGAATGCGACAGTTTCTGCTGTACTGCCGGACGGGCCATACTTTTGTTCTGTGCGACAAAAGTATGCAAAAGCGCACCCGCAATTCCGCATTCCTAATTCATAATTCCTAATTTACAAAGTCTCCTCTTTCCGTTACCACCTCATAGCCTATGGCGCTCATTCTGTCTCTGAGCTCTGCCACACATTGTGCAGATTCCTGCCCTGTGGCAATTTTTCCTTCATAAAGCATATATTTTTCTCTCACACTAAGAGGTGAAAGGTTAGGCATTACAACATTTGCTCCTGCCATAACACCTCTTTCTCTGCCTTTTCCGTCTATGGTGCCAAGGGCCGTTGTGGCAGGCAGCAGGATATTCGGCTTTATGAGTCTGATAAGACTTAAGACAAACACCGTCAGGTCTGCACTGCCTGATTTTTCATTTCTGAAGGGAGTATCCCTGTGAGTTATAAAGGGGCCTACACCACACATTTCAGGAGAGAACTCCTCAATAAATTTAAGGTCACGTGCAATATCCTCCGATGTCTGATAGGGTGAGCCTACCATAAATCCGCAGCCCGTCTGATAGCCGATTCGCTTAAGCTCGCGAAGGCATTTCATTCGGTTTTCAAATTGCAGAGACTTCGGATGAAGCTTTTCATAATGCGCCTTGGTTGCCGTTTCGTGGCGAAGAAGATATCTGTCTGCGCCTGCCTTAAAAAGCGCCTCATAGCTTTCTGATGTGCGCTCGCCTAAAGACAGTGTCACGGCACAGTCGGGATAAAGCCTTTTGATTTCACTTATTATGCCGCAAAGCACTTCATCAGTATAATATGCATCCTCACCACCCTGCATAACAAAGGTGCGAAAGCCTAAAGCATAGCCCTCTTTGCAGCAGGAAAGAATGTCCTCTTTGGTGAGTCTGTAGCGCTGACAGCTTTTATTTGACTTTCTTATGCCGCAATAATAGCAGTCATTTTTGCAGAAATTGCTTATTTCAATAAGTCCGCGGATAAAAATCTTGTTGCCGTAATGCTTTTTCACAGCCTCTCTCGCCTTTTCGGCAGAGTACGAAGCAAGGTCACTGTCATAATTTTCGATAAGTGCTTTGTACTCCTCTGAGGTGAGGCTCTGCTGCTTTTGCAGCTTGTCGATTAATTTATAAAGCTCATTCTTCATAGGCAATCACATTTGAATAAGCAGTTTTCACGCTGACACCCTGAAGCCTGCCGATCTTGCCCGTCAGAGCCGAAATCACGTCCTGGGGCGCATCAATGGCAATTGAAACGATGCTCACACCACGCTTTTTATAGGGCAGACCCATTCTGCCGATGATATATTCGGCATATTCGTGCAAAAGGCTGTTAAGGCTTTCAACACTGTCACTGTTTTCAACGATGATGCCCATAACGGCTACTCTTGTTTCCATAAAATCATTCCTTTCATCAAAAAAGACCGCATCTGAAGATGCGGCCATAAACACAGGTCTGCCTGTGCGAAAATTCATTTTGGCGCATCTTTCAGTCAGAGCAAATCTTTCTGTCAGATTACGCATATATTATAGCATTTTTCTCGTGCAGAGTCAAGAATTTTGTGATCGAAGGGAAGTCCCGGCTGCGGCGGCTCCATTAAATCGCACAAGTGCGATTCACGGCGACACGTCGCCGAACCGAACGCCGTTCGGTTATGGAGCCGCCACCCACAAGCACAAACTTCCCTCTTCGCCAGTGCAAAACTTGCCCGCTGCGAAAACTGAAGACGCAGGCGGTGAAAGGCTTTTAAAAAGGAAGATATTTTGTAATTTGAATAACTCCGATAAAAGAAGTATACTGACCCGCTTCGTAGTCTTCAGTGAAGGCGGACTAAGGCTTTCATATATAGCAGAGGCTGACGTCTACAGACAGTGCGCTTTTGCATACTTTTGTCGCACAGGACAAAAGTATGAGCCTTCGCGGCTTGAGCGAAATGATGAATTGCACTTTGTGCATGAAAAATGGCCGCAGTTTTCACCGCGACCACAATTTTGAATTTTTTGCCCTCGCCGGGCAGGCATTCTTTTTCCTGCCGCGGAAAAAGAATAAAAAACGCGTTGATTATTCTTTAATCAGTGCGCTGTCTAGTTCGCCACAGATCTTTATTTCATCATCGCTGAATTCAGCAACAATTCCATTGAATGCGCCCGTTTCAAAAACGCCTGCCTTTATATCGTTAAGTGTTTTCAGAGTTTCTTTGCTCATATTGTTTTCTTTGTTAGTGACAATGGCAATTTCAGGGCTCAGGGCCTGTGCAAAGCCTTTTGTTGTTGAACAGTCATATCCGTGATGGCCAACCTTGAGCAGGTCAACCTTGCCGATTTCAGGGGCAAGTCTGTCTTCGTCACCGTCAAGATTGTTTATGTCAGCAGCAAGAAAAGCACGAAGAGTGCCTTTTTCTATAAGCAGACCAACAGCATTTTCGTTTTCGCCTACCTTTTCGGCAGGGTCCGTAATCTCAGTGTTGCAAAATCTGAGTGTGAAGTTGCCAAAGGTGAAAGGCTCCTCGCTGATATCGCTTATGATAGGTACTCCGCGCTCACTGCAGGCATTGACCATCTGCTCATAAACCTCTTTGTTGTCCCATGCCTCAATTTCATAGTCGCGGATTCTGCTCTCATCATATTCCTTGAGATATGCAGTTTTAACAGTGATTTTTTCGTCGAGAATCAGTGTGTCAAAGCCGCCGATATGGTCCGAATGGCTGTGAGTACCAAGCACAAACTCAAGCACTGCTTCGCCATTTTCATTTCCTGCAATTTTCTTAACAGCATCACAGACATATTCTTCTGTGCCCTCAAACACGAGATCGGGGAAGCCTCTCGGGTTGTCGCTGTCCTCTGCGGCATCAATAAGGGCATACTTGCCTTCGCTTTCAATTAAGATAGCATCGGCACCGCCTGTGTTGAGAAAGTAAATTCTGTCGCCTCTCTGACTCAAATCGGCAGTGTACACCGTGAAATTATTTAAGTTGTTGTTTTTTTGAATATAAGGCATAAAAACGATAAGTAATGCAGCTGACACCACCGCAAGAAGGGCAGTGATGCTTATTATGATTTTTCTTTTAGCTGACACTCAGAGCACCTCTCTTTCTGAGTTTATTATAACAATTGCAATCGGATGTTGTCAATATAGCAAAAGGCGGTGCTGACCTTAAGTCTGCACTGCTCAGGAGTGACCAGACAAAAAACACGGACTTATTTTTCTGAAAAGAGTAAAAAACACTTCTTCTTTTTGCTCAAAGTGATATTTACTTAAGTGCTTTATTATGGTATAGTATTCTTGAAAGACAAATAAAAATTTATCGCAAAAAGGAGATGTTAAAATGGAAAACACAGCTGATTACAAAAAGAAAATTCTTGTCTTCACAAGCATAGCAATGATTATAAAATACGTTTTATATCTTGCTGAAAACTTTGTTTCATTTAAATTTTTTGCTCTCGACTCTGAAGCATTGCCGGAAGAAATCTTTGCTTCACAGAACTGGTCAGGTGTGAGCAGACTTGCAGTTTCATTAATAACATTTGCCATGTTCTTCTTTATCGGCAAGGCCCTTACAAAAGATAAGATGAAAGCGCTTATTTACACAGCGGCGGCTTATTTCGGCTGCACTGTTGCAGGAATTCTGCCTGATTTTATATCTGCAGTTTCAAAAGTTATAATAAACATCACAGCACCGCAATCAGCCGCTATTCTTAATATGGTTGCAAAGATCATTTCAGTACCTCTGGAAATATTTGTTGCCTACACTGCCTTCACAGCACTTGAGGGCATAAATGAAAAGCTCGGCTCAAAAGGCATTGGCAGCTTTGAAACAACAGCAAAACAGGCAAAGAAAGGCTATATAATATATCTTATCCTTTCAATAGTTGTCACTTCTGTATTAACAAGTGTTCCCGGTTTTATATCTGCTTTTTCAGGGGATAGTTTTTATATGACAACAGCCTTTTCGGTGATATCACAGGCTTTAATATTTTTATCAAGTGTACTGCCAATAGTTATACTTTATCTCATTGGCTTCAGACCGCAGAAAAGTCACCCCGAAGCAATGGCTTTTTCATCGGTTGTCTTTTTCGCAAATACGGTTTCAAATATTATATTCGTGCTTCCTATAACAACCGTGGTCAACTATGTGGTGAATAACCTCAGAATTGACGCAATGGAAACTGAGTCATATCAGCAGATTTCATTAATGGCTACTGTTTCAGGTGTAATCATTACAGCTTTATCCGTTCTCGGTATAGTGCTTTCTCTTGTAATCGCCTTCCGTTTGTTTGGCAGATTTTTCGCAAAGACTGTGACAACAGAGCCTGAGGAGCTCCTTCAGGAAAATCCCGAAGAAATAGCTGAATGAAAATAACATAAAAAATATCCACCTGTTCCGGCAGGTGGATATTATTATATCGTAGCTTTAATGCGGCGGGAAAAGAGTCGTGATAACGACGGGACTTGCCCGCGATTCCGAATTCTGAATTCCGAAATCCGAATTTATTTTGCAAGCTCGTATGTGTCCTGAGCGATGAGAAGCTCTTCGTCTGTGGGAAGAACAAGAAGCTTGAGAGCACTGTCTTCTGTTGAGATTTCGATTTCCTGACCGCGGACTGAGTTAGCCTCTTCATTGATGGTTGTGCCGAGGAAGCCAAGCTTTTCAGCAACCCATGTGCGATAGTGGGGGTTGTTTTCACCGATACCGCCTGTGAATACAACAGCGTCAACGCCGCCCATTGCAGCAGCAAAACCGCCGATATACTTAACAAGCTGGTGGCAAAGCATTAATTCAACAAGCTGAGCTCTCTTGTCGCCATCCTTTGAACGGCCTTCGATTGTTCTGTTGTCGCTTGTTGCTGTGCCGGGAATTTCGTTGAAGTCTTCGTCATACTCTGCTGTCAGACCGAGCATACCTGACTTCTTGTTGAGGATGTTGTCAACTTCCTTAGCTGAAAGACCTTCCTTCTCACAAAGAACTGCGATGATAGCAGGGTCGATTGAGCCTGAACGGGTACCCATCATGATGCCCTCAAGAGGAGTGAGTCCCATTGTTGTGTCGAAGCACTTGCCGCCCTTGACTGCTGAGATTGATGAACCGTTGCCGAGGTGGCAGGTTACAACCTTAAGCTCGTCTGCGTTATATTTGCCGGGGTACTTCTTCTGGAGGAAGTCAGTAGCGCGTGCTGAAACATATCTGTGGCTTGTGCCGTGGAAGCCGTACTTTCTGATGCCGTGCTTGAGATAATATTTGTAGGGGAGTGCATACATATATGCATAGTCGGGGATAGTTGCGTGGAAAGCAGTGTCAAAAACAGCAACCTGAGGAATGCCTGCCATAATCTTTTCACAAACCTCAATACCTGTAAGGTTAGCTGGGTTGTGAAGAGGGCCAAGGGGGATGCACTTTCTAATTGCAGCCTTAACGTCTTCTGTTACAAGAACGCTGCCGCTGAACTCTTCACCGCCGTGAAGAACTCTGTGACCGACTGCACTGATGTCAGCCATTGATTCAAGAACGCCGATTTCCTTATCGGTGAGTGTTTCAAGAAGAATTGTGATAGCGTCATTATGGTCGTTAGCTACAACAGGCTTTTTGTTATAAACCTTAACCTCTTCGCCGTCTTTGTCAACCTTGTGTGTGAATGTGCAGGCTGTGCCGATCTGCTCGAAAATACCTTTAGCAATAACCTTTGCTTCGGGCATATCGAATACCTGATACTTAAGTGATGAACTGCCTGCGTTGATAATTAACTCTTTGAAGCTCATTGTTAACACCTCTTATTTTTTTATTATCCGCCGAAAATATGTCACGGCGCAAAACTTCATTAAACAGTATAGCACAAAACTTTCTCTTTTTCCATATATTTAGAAATTTTCTTTGATTTTTGGCTGATTTTTTGCGGTACTCTGCCGAAGAAATGAGTGCTGATAAATGAGGGAAGTGCGTTTTTTGTTAAAGTTTCACAGTTTATTAAGGTGACCATTGGTTAAATGGTTGCCTCAGAAGTAAATAGTGCCAAAAAAAGGAGACGTTATTTGGTTAGTTTGGATATTGCAAAAGCAAAACTAAAGTGATAGAATATACAAGCACTTAAGAAATGAAGTAACGAGCATATTTGATGCTTTTAAAATGAGAAAATATATTAAAAGGAAGACCGCAGATGCAGGTCTTCCTTTTAACTTTTCAGGGGATTAATGAGTCTTATATGCTCATTATTTTGTTATTCTTATTGATTTTTAATAAAAATGAATGTATAATAGTAGCATTAAATAATTAGTTTTGTTTAATAAAACTATAAAACGGAGGAAAACAAAATGCAAAAATCAAAGAAAAGCATAGCAAAGATAATACTTGCTCTTATGGTTATTTTTGCTATCGCAATCCCTATGTCAGGTATTGCTTTTGCAGCTGAGGATGCAGGTGTTGCTACAGGCGAAATTCTTATGGCAACAGATGAAGCTGTTTCAGACGACGATCTCACTGCTCCTGCTGCACCCGGCGAAGGTCCTGCTGCGGAAGGCGAAATGCCTGCAGTTGACACAGAGGCTCCCGAAGAGGAAGCTGCTGAAGAAGAAACCAATAAGTTTGCAAACACCTTCTGGGCACTTCTCCCGCCCATTATTGCTATCGGTCTTGCACTTATCACAAAGGAAGTTTATTCATCACTTCTTATCGGTATCATCTTCGGTGCACTTCTTTCATCATCATTCAACCTCACAAAGGCTCTTGACAACATGGTCAACGAAGGCTTTATCGGTGCAGTTTCAGGCACAGCAGGTATATTTATCTTCCTTGTGCTTCTCGGCATCGTAGTTGCACTTGTTAATAAGTGCGGCGGCTCATATGCTTTCGGTCAGTGGGCTCAGAAGCATGTTAAGTCAAAGACAGGTGCTATGCTTGCTACATTCGCACTTGGCTGTCTTATCTTTATCGATGACTATTTCAACTGCCTCACAGTCGGTTCAGTTATGCGCCCTGTTACAGACGCCAAGAAAATTTCAAGAGCAAAGCTTGCTTACATCATTGACGCAACAGCTGCTCCCATCTGTATGATAGCTCCCATTTCATCATGGGCTGCTGCAGTTTCAGACTTTGCAAGCGGCACAGGCCTCAACGGCTATGAGCTCTTTGTTAAGGCTATTCCCTATAACTTCTATTCACTTCTCACAATCGGCTTCGTTATTATGAGCGTTGTTATGAAGGTTGATTTTGGTCCCATGAAGCTTCATGAAGCTAACGCTGATAAGGGCGACCTTTACACAACAGGCGACAAGGTTGAAAATGTTGAAGATGCTCCCAATGCAAAGGGTAAGCTTATCGATCTTGCACTTCCCATCGTTATTCTTATTATTGCTTGCGTTCTCGGCCTTCTCTATGTCGGCGGTATGTTTGACGGCGGCGTTACACTTCAGGATGCTTTCGCAAACACTGATGCAACTGTAGGTCTTCCCTGGGGTGCATTTATAGCAACAATTCTTATTGTTATTTATCTTGTTGCAAGACGTGTTATCGGCTTTAAGGAAGCAATGGAATGCGTACCCAAGGGCTTCATTGCAATGGTACCGGCAATTCTTATTCTCACATTTGCAACATCACTTAAGAACATGACAGGTCTTCTTGGTGCAGACCAGTATGTTCACGACCTTATGGAAAATGCAGCTGAAGGTCTTCAGAGCTTCCTGCCTGCAATCATCTTCCTTGTTGCATGCGTGCTTTCATTTGCAACAGGCACATCATGGGGTACCTTCGGTATTCTCATTCCCATCGTTGCAGCTATCTTCGAGCCCACAGACGAGCTCCTTTACATCGGTATGTCAGCTTGTCTTGCAGGTGCAGTTTGCGGCGACCACTGCTCACCCATTTCAGACACCACAATCATGGCTTCTGCCGGTGCACAGTGCAACCACATCAACCATGTTAACACACAGCTTCCCTATGCAATCTTTGTTGCCGTTATCTCATTCATCGGCTTCATTATTGCAGGCTTTGTTCAGAACGTCTACATCGTTCTTCCGCTCATGTTCGTTATCCTCTTCCTTGCTCTTCTTCTTATCAAGACAGTGGGCAAGAAAAAGGCATAAGAATTATTTGCAGATATTCTTATCCGGAGTGCATCCTGCACTCCGGATTTTTTTAGTCTGCAGCCGACATAAAAAATATTTGCGATCTTATATGTTTTTAACAAAAAAATATATTATAAAAGATTTCTTTTTATTGATTTTTCTTTGGGATTATTGTATAATTACAATATTACATAATGAAAGGATGAGAAGATGAAGAAGTTTTTCCTTTTTGATAACACTGAAAGTGAAACCAAAGTTTCCAATACCCGACTGCTTTCATATGCTGCAGGTCTTACCGGTCAGAATATGACTTATAACTTTGTTTCAAACAGACTCTTTGTTTATCTTAACACTATTCTTAAAATCCCGTCAGAAAAAACAGGTATCATCACAGGTGTCAGCACACTCTGGGATGCTATCAACGACCCTCTTGTAGGCGGACTTATTGACCGCAGAAAGCATAAGCCGGGCTATAAAATGCGTCCCTTCCTTCTGTGGACACCGCTTATTATCGGTATTCTTGTTTTCCTGATGTTTATAGACTTTGGTCTTAAAGAAAGCCAGACTATTGCATTCGTTCTTGTTTTATATATCCTTTTTGATGTGTTCTATTCCTTGCAGGATATTTCTATCTGGGGCATCGCGGCTATGTCCAGCCCTGATTCCACGGAACGTGGGCGAGTTATTCAGTGGATTTCAATTGCTGCAGGCTTAGGCGGCACACTCGGCGGCCTGTTCCCCACAATCAAGGATATGTTTGTGCGAAGTGAAATCATGTCTGAAAAGCACACCTATGTTTTCGGTGCTTTTGTTTTCGGCCTTGTAGGTATGATTATTGCTATGCTTGCCTACAGAATGAAAGAAAAGGTTGAGCCTGCTGAGGATGAACAGAAAAACAGCATTCTCGGTGACATTCTGGAGCTCAGACACAACAAGACTCTCATTATTGTCTGCCTTGCAAGAACCGTGCAGAGCATCTCAATAGCCCTGCCCTGGGAATATTTCTTTGAAACACAGGGTCTTGCATATAATGTTTTCGGCACTGAAATTTCAGGCGGTACCGCTCAGGTGGTTTACGGCTTCATTATGGGCATTCCCGGTGCAATTACAATGTTCTTTGCTGTCAAGCTTATCAAGAGACTCGGCGGCAACAAAAACCTGCTTGTTTTCTCAGAAGTAATTACGGTTATTGCCAGAATTCTTGCTTTCTTTGTGGGTGCAAACGACCGTTTCCTCAACATCGGTGCACTTGGCGTTGTTATGCTTCTTCTCGGTACTGCCCAGGTATTCACCAATATGAAGGATATCGCACACCGTTCACTTCTCACCAACTCAATTGATGAGGTTGAGCTTAAGACAGGCAAGCGTACGGAAGGCATCGTTTTCTCAATGCAGAACTTCGTTTCAAAGCTCACAGGCGCTATCCCCAAGTTTATTCAGGGTTATGTGCTTAAGTTCCTTGGCTTTGACCCCAATATCAAGCACGCAGCAAACCAGACAGTTATCAATGCTCAGGTTGCTCCCAGATTCCTCAAATACCGTTGGCATCAGTTTATCCTCGGCCCGGCAATCGGTTCACTGCTTTATCTTATTGTTATATTCTTCCTTAAGGATGATCAGGCACATATCGCTGAGGTTGAAAGACAGCTTAA
>JAZNUW010000122.1:0-29287 GCA_045592465.1 Acutalibacteraceae bacterium
AGAGTTACAATCCGTTCACTTCTCACCTGTGATTCAGATCACGGTGCTTGCATCAAGTGCTACGGTTCAAACCTTGCATCAGGTCAGCCTGTTACTGTTGGTGAAGCAGTTGGTATTATCGCTGCTCAGTCAATCGGTGAACCCGGTACACAGCTTACCATGAGAACGTTCCACACCGGTGGTGTTGCTTCAGGCGCCGACATCACACAGGGTCTTCCTCGTGTTGAAGAGCTCTTCGAAGCACGTAAGCCCAAGACTCTTGCAATTCTCTCAGAAATCGACGGTGTTGTATCCTTCGAAACAATCAAGAAGAATCCTCACATCGTTGTTACAAACGAAGAAACAGGCGAAAGAAAGGAATACTTCCTCACATTCGATGCCCGTGCAAGAGTTTCAGAAGGTCAGCGCATAAAGAAGGGTGAAACTATCACTGAAGGTTCAATTGACCCGAAGGATGTTCTTAATGTTCTCGGCGTAAGTGCAGTTCATGACTATCTTATCTCACAGGTTCAGCAGACATACCGTACCCAGGGTGTTGACATCAACGATAAGCACATTGAAGTTATTGCTCGTCAGATGATGAGAAAGATCAAGGTTGAGGACGAAGGCGACACAACACTTCTTCCCAACAGCGTTGTTGATAAGAAGGAATTCCGTGAAGCTAACGAAGCAGTAAGACTCAGAGCTGCTGAAACAGGCGAAGAGCTTCAGGAAGCAACCTTCACTCCCATGATTATGGGTATCACAAAGGCTTCACTTGCAACAGACTCATTCCTTTCAGCTGCATCATTCCAGGAAACAACAAGAGTTCTTACTGATGCTGCTATCAAGGGTAAGGTTGACCCGCTTCTCGGTCTTAAGGAAAATGTTATCATTGGTAAACTTCTTCCCTCAGGTACCGGCATGAAGTGCTATAACAAGGTTGACTTTGTTGACACAACAGGTGACGACGAAAAGAACATTGTCTGGAGTGTTTAATCAAATATTAAAGAGGTAGCTTCGGCTGCCTCTTTTTTGTTAATTGACAATAATATAGAGTGCTGTTATAATATGGCTGAGGATGTGATAGTTATGAAGCTTCATTACAAAGGAAAATATGATTTAAATCCCGACAGTCTGCCACACGGCGAGCATAAAGAAGGCGCCGTTAAGTTCAAGGAGGCTGAAAATTCAAAAAAGCTCGGAATAATTGCTAATATTGTTTCAGTTATTCTTATGGTACTTTTTGCAGTTCCTGCCTTTTTCAGAGCGAAAGGCCTGATTATGGATAACTTCATTCAGCTTTATATAGGCATGATATTATCAATGGTTTTTGCCTTCCCGCACGAGCTGATGCATGCCGTCTGCTTTAAGAAGGATGTCTATCTTTACACAAATCTGGCTCAGGGTATGCTCTTTGTTATTGGGCCTGAGGATATGAGCAAGGCAAGATTCATATTTATGTCACTGCTTCCGAATATAGTTTTCGGGTTTATTCCATATATAATCGGAATGATTTTTCCGCAATATATCTGGCTTCTTTCTCTCGGTGTTATGTCAATCGGAATGGGCGCAGGTGACTATTACAATGTGTTTAATGCTGCAACCCAGATGCCGAAGGGAGCCCGGACTTATCTTTACAAATTCAATTCATATTGGTATATGCCCTGAAGTGTCGCCATACGGCGGCATTTTTTGTGTCCTTTTTATGCCACTGAGAATATACTGATTATTAGCGGTGGTGGGAGGTGATAATTATTTCACAGATAATTCTCGGTGTGCTTATTCCTTTGTTTGGTACTGCGGTTGGTGCAGCGGCAGTGTTTTTTCTCAGAGGCAATATCGGCAGTGTTTTTTCAGATTTGCTGTCTTCATTTGCAGCAGGCATAATGACAGCTGCTTCTGTGTGGAGTCTTATCATTCCTTCAATTGAACGCTCAGAAAATATGGGCAGCTTTGCTTTTTTGCCTGCAGCTATGGGCTTTATTGCAGGGCATATTTTTATGCACCTGCTTGAAAGATATAGCAAAAAGCTTGTCAGTGGATACGGCAGGCAAAAACTCGCTACAACAACACTTGCAGTCACCATACACAATTTTCCCGAAGGGATGGCTGTAGGCACAATTTACGGTGCATATCTTGCAGGTGAAGAGAGTGCAACCCTGGCGGCAGCCTTCGTGCTCGCCCTTGGCATTGCAGTGCAGAATATTCCTGAGGGTGCAATTATTTCTATGCCTCTTTATGCAGGCGGTATGTCAAAAATCAAGGCTTTTATATATGGCTCAATGTCGGGTGTGGTTGAGCCCGTCGGTGCCTTTCTCACTATGTGTGCGCTGGGTGCTGCAACGAGCCTGCTGCCATATCTTCTGTCTTTTGCTGCTGGTACTATGATATTTGTGGTGACAGAGCAGTTGCTTCCTGAAATAAAAGCCGACGGCAGAGTACCGCTGAGAGCTTTTCCTTTTGCTTTTGGTTTTGTGCTTATGATGAGCCTTGACGTTGCACTTTCTTAAGATATTCTTACATTAGCGCCTATTGTCTTGTTTTTGACTTCAAGGACATATATACTAAGCTAAAAGGAGAGGATGCGGATGAAAAAGCTGATTATTCTGCTTTTGGCGCTGGCGACGGTTGCGGTGCTGATTTTTGGTATGAAGCAAAGTCTTCAGCAGGATTTTATGAGCCTTCAGGGCAGTGTTGTGTGGCAGATGAGTAAGAAAGAAGCAACCCTTGAAAATGGCTGGGAGCTGATTCTTGTGAACAAGGAATATCTTGTGCCCGAAGACTATGAGGTGGAGCTGCTTACCCTGTCAAACGGTGAAAGAATTGACAAAAGAATATATCCGCCTTTGCAGAAAATGTTTGACGATATGAGAGCCAAAGGCATTTATCCCACAGTTGTGTCGGGATATAGAAGCTATGAGGAGCAAAGAGAAATTCTTGAAGAAAAATATCTTGCCTACCGGGCTGAAGGTTACAGCAAAGCGAGGGCAAAGGAGCTTGCAACAGAGTGGGTTGCGCTTCCCGGCACCAGTGAGCATCAGCTGGGTATAGCAGTTGACATCAACCCTGATTATTCCGTATCAGACGGTGAGGGAGTGTATGAATGGCTACGGGATAATGCCCACAGATATGGCTTTATTAAGCGCTATCCCGAGGATAAAAAGGAAATCACAGGAATAATCAATGAGCCATGGCACTACAGATATGTGGGGGATAAGGCGGCCAAAGAAATCTATGAGCAGGGCTTATGCCTTGAGGAATACTTAGAATTAATTATGAATTAGGAATTATGAATTGGCAGGAGGGGAATTACCTTTGCTTTGGGACAGGAAAACAAAGATGAAATAATTCTTCTTTGTGTCATAAAATTGAAAATAAAAATCAGCAGGTCTTACCCTTTGGTAAAGACCTGCTTTTTATATACGATGAAAGCTTATTCAATTCATAATTCATAATTAATCAGCATTTCTCTTATTGCCTCTTCATCACCGCTGAGGCTGCCCTGAACTATCTCAGGTTTGCCGCCGCCTCTGCCCGAAAAAGCGCCGTTTAAGGCTTTGCAGAGTGTTTGGAGATTAACTTGCTTACTGACTATGCAATAGCGATATAAGCCGTTTTCGCCGCAGAAACAAGCAGCAAATTCTGAAGCCTTATCCATAAGAGAAATAGCAAAATCCTGAAGGAGCTTTCCCTGAAGCTTGTTGTCAAAAATTATAATACGGCTGTCTTCTTTTATGCTATCACTCTTAAGTGAAAGCAGCTCTCTTGTCAGACCCACAATATCGTATTTAAGCTTTTCATTTTCAGTTTTGAGTCTTTCAACTGCGGCTGCAGTTTCATCCTGCTTTGAAGAGGTGAGATTTGACACAAGACGGTTTTGTCTGAGTTTATGACGCAAATCATAAAGAGCTCTTTCTCCGCAAAGAATGCTCACTCTTGTGCCGCCCTTATAGCGCTCAAAATTTACCACTCTGACAATGCCGATTTCACCCGTTCTTTTCACATGGGGAGCACAGCAGGCACACACATCAATTCCGGGAATTTCAACTATGCGCACCTGACCTTCAATTTCTATTTTGCTGCGATAGGTGAGTGCCTTTAATTCCTCATCAGTGGGGAAGAGAATCTTAATTTCGATATTATCCCAAATAGCTTTATTGACAAGGTTTTCTACTTTACAGATATCGTTCTCGTTGAGTTCACCGTCAAAGTCAAGAGTAACAATTTCGGTGCCCAGGTGAAAACCAACATTGTTATATCCGTAAAGAGAGTGAACAATTCCTGAGAAAATGTGCTCACCTGAATGCTGCTGCATATCGGAAAAACGCTTCTTAAAGTCGATTTTTCCACATAAAACCTCTTGATTATTTAATTTTTCAGCATTTTCCTCAGAGTTTTTCACAAAATGCAATATTTTTCCGTCAATAAACTGTACGTTTTCCACATGCACTCCGCCGAGCTCGCCTATATCGGAAGTCTGACCGCCACCCTCAGGGAAGAAGGCTGTGCGGTCAGTTTCAATGTAAATATAATCATTGTCGCTGTAAAGTGCAATGACTTTACAGGTGAATTCCGTAAGGTAGCTGTCGGCATCATATAACTTTTCTGTCATAATATCTGCCTTTCTTATTTTAGCTGAGCTTGTGAACAAAAAGTCCGCTTAAAAGCTTGGGCTCAAACCAGGTTGATTTGGGAGGCATTACCTTGCCGGCATCGGCAATTGCCATTAAGTCCTCAAGTGAAGTCGGGTACATTGAGAAGGCGATAACCATATCCGTTTCGCACCTTCTTTCAAGCTCTTTAAGACCTCTGATGCCACCGACGAAATCAATGCGCTTATCTGTTCTTGGGTCTTCAATGCCGAAGATAGGTGTGATGCAGTTGTTCTGAAGAATGGAAACATCGAGTCTGTCAACGGGGTCTGCTTCATCGAAGGTGCCGTCTTTAGCTGTGAGCTTATACCATTTCTTTTCAAGATACATACCGAAGGTGTGCTTTGCCTCAGGCTTATACTGACCTTCACCGTCAAATGCTTCGAGAGTAAATTTCTCACCTATTTTTGCCATGAATTCCTCGGGTGAGTAACCGTTAAGATCTTTCATAACTCTGTTGTAATCCATGATTTCAAGCTCATCCTTGGGAAATGCCACTGCAAGGAAGAAATTGAATTCTTCACTGCCGTTATAGTCGGGATTAGCCTGTCTTCTCTTTTCGCCGACTCTTACGGCACTTGCACAGCGGTGATGTCCGTCTGCAATATAAAGATAATCTATACCTTCAAAGGCTGCCTGAAGCTTTTTATTGATTTCTGCATCATCAATAACCCATACAGTGTTTGCTATGCCGTCATCTGTAACAAAATCATAGCAGGGAGTGTGAGCTTCTTTCCATGCATTAATAGTGCTGCTGATTTCTTCATTTTCGCGATAGGTCAGGAAAATGGGACCTGTATTCGCATCGCAGTAATCAACATGGCGGATTCTGTCAGCTTCCTTGTCAGCTCTTGTGAATTCGTGCTTTTTTATAATATTATTGATATAGTCGTCAATTGATGCGCAGCCGACGAGACCTGTCTGGCTTCTGCCATTCATAATCTGACGGTAGATATAGAAATAAGCTTCACTGTCCTGTTTGCAGATGCCGTCGCTTTCAAGCTTTCTGAGGTTCTCGGCAGCCTTGAGATAAACCTTTTCATCATATATATCAATGTCTGTGCTCAGGTCAACCTCTGCCTTATCAACGTGAAGGAATGAGCAGGGCTTATCCTTAACCATTTCTCTTGCTTCTTCACTGTTCATAACGTCATATGGCAGCGCAGCCACCTTATGTGCATATTCTTCTGTGGGGCGCACAGCCTTGAATGCTTTAAAAATTGCCATAATATTTCTCCTTTAAATTTACTGATTATATTTTATTATATTTGCAAATCTTTGTCAATACAAAAGTATATTTGCACCCTCTTTGTCAAAGATAATAAAGCATAAAAAAGAAAGAGGGATAGTATGTCAATTTCAAACGAAGAATACGGCAGACTTGCCAAGCGCGCATCACCCGGCTCGCCTGTGGTGAAAGACTGCTTTATGGCTTTTCTTTTCGGTGGCGCCATATGCACCTTTGCTCAGGTACTGCTTATTTGGTTCAAATCCACAGATATGACTCTTGAAGAGAGCAAGGCGCTAGTTACTGTTGTACTCATAGCAATAACTGCAGTTTTCACAGCGGTGGGAGTTTTCGATAAAATTGCAAAACATGCAGGCGCCGGTACTGCAGTGCCCATAACAGGCTTTGCGAATTCCATAGTTTCTGCCGCCCTTGAATTCCAGACCGAGGGCAGAATTCTCGGCACTGCTGCACAGATGTTTACTCTTGCAGGACCTGTAATTGTTTTCGGATGCTCCTCGGCGGCAGTGTACGGTCTTATAATTTATTTTTTCGGATTATATTGAGGTGATGCTATGGCTTTAAGACGGGGCAAAACAGTTATTCTTGAAAGCAAGCCACACATTATCGGCAACGCAGCCGTTGTGGGCAAAAAGGAGGGTGAGGGACCTCTTGCAAAGGACTTTGACGAAATATTCCCTGACACAACAATGGGTGAGGACTCATGGGAAAAGGCAGAAAGCCTTTATCTTAAAACTGCAGTTGCAAAGGCAATTGAAAAGGCTGCGGTGGGCACATGTGAGGTTGATGCAATTTGCTCAGGTGACCTGTTGAATCAGTGCACAGGCTCAACCTTCGGTTTAAGAGATTTTTCCATACCCTTCTGCGGTGTTTACGGAGCCTGCTCCACAATGGCGCTGAGCATGTGTGTCAGCTCTCTTATGATAGAAAGCGGCGCATTTGATTGCTGTGTAGCGGCAACCAGCTCACATTTCTGCTCAGCCGAAAAGCAATTCAGAAAGCCTCTTGAATACGGTGGACAGAGACCACCCACAGCTCAGTGGACAGTTACAGGCTCAGGTGCGGCAGTGCTCAGACGCACAAGCTCGGATATAAGTCCCTATATAGATAAAATACATCTTGGCACTATCCAGGATTACGGCATAAAGGATAGCAACAATATGGGTGCAGCTATGGCACCTGTAGATGTTAAAATAGAACCATAAATTAAGCGAAAAGCAACACAAAATCTTACACAAATTTCGACACGAAAGGTGGTGAAAAACCCCTATTTTACTGGGGTTATGGGTGTTTTAAGACTTTCAATTTTAGTGATAGCAAAACTACCCCAAAGCGCTCGTTTACATTTTATTTACAATTAGTTTTTGACACAAAAATCAGCACTATTATTACAATAAAGAAAAATGAAAGGATGGGACAAATGAAAATTACATACCGTGAAGTGAATGGTTATCTTATTCCGAATCTCAAACTGCCACCCGAAGAGGCAAACATCAGACTCGATAAATGGGGAATGATGTACAAGTCTTATCTTGAAAAGCATAAGAAAGTAGTGTTTTCTTCTCTTCTTGCGGAAGGTAAGCTGTATCAGCATTGTGCCGAGGTTGAAAGGCAGGCAAATGAGATGTTTGATATGCTTGTGGAGCAGATGAAAAAGGCTGAGGGTGTGACTGAGGAATTGAAAGAGCAGGACCAAATGGAGTGGGTGCAGAGAATGGGGAGTATTGAAGCAAGGGCGAGGGAGGTAGTGTGTAAAGAGTTGATTTATACACAGTAAAAAATTGAAATAACACAAGGTGCAACAGATTGCTACACCTTGTGTTATTTTTTAATATCTTCCGTATTTCTTTTCAACGAGTTTCGCTAATTTGATAATTACATCCTCAAATGTATATCTACCGCAATCAAGATCAATGTCATGACTCCACTTGCAACCATGAGGTTCATCATTCAGATAAGGACCGGCTTAGAGCCAAATTCGTGTCTTTGTATTTTTTGATTTATCATCTTCAATATAGAGAGTCTCAGGGTTCACTTTGACAACAAACAAATCAAATCCTTCCATAAATCTGTTGTTAAAAATCGGATGCTTCAATAAGAAATGAAAAGAATCATAAAAAAACACAAAACCCCTCCTTAGTTTATCAGACAATTTCAACCACATCATTATATAACGCAGTAAAATCATCGCCTACATCTTTATCTTCATGCCAATGACCAAAGTACCAGTGTTTGAAATCGCATTCGTACATAACCCATTCAAGAAACCCTGTCAGTTCCATATCGTGAGCATCGGGATAATATCCCATTCTACGTATAATTTCTCGTGGGGCTGTGTGAGATATTATGTAATTAACTCTTTTATTGTATCTTAAAAGATTCTGCGATGCTTCTTTATATTCTTCATCGTCAGGGAGCTCTTTTTCCCAATATGAAATATCTTTTTGTCGCATATATCTATCAATGCTATATGCACCACCCATCGTGAAGAAAGTTTTCCCTTCAATTGTAAAGACCTGACCTCGCATAAGATGTAATATATTTTTGCGAATACGATGCACCTTGCCGCCATTCCACGTTTCAACCGGATATTCTGCAATTGCATTTAAATTTTCGTGGTTACCGTCAACCCATAATATAGTGTAATCTTTGTTTTCCAGTTCATCAAGCCATGCTTTTTCAACATCATCATTATCAAAGATGAATCCGAAATCCCCACATATTATCAGATAATCGTCCTTTGCCAAGGTTGATTCTCCTTGTATATTTACATCATTGAAGCTATTGATGTCACCGTGAGTGTCGCCTGTTATGTATATCAAATAAGTTCATCCTTTCCGTAATTATATAGCGTCATTAGTTTCTGTTTTTATCATCAGGCAATCTGAAAGGTAGTATTATTGCCGAATGCGTTTCATTCTCTAATTCTGTTAATTGTATTTCAACATATCGGGAATAGTGTTTTTTCACTTTGCTTTCTATTCTTTGTTTCAGTTCTAAAACGAACTTACTGGTTAAGAACATTCCTATAGAAAAAACACCAAGGAAAACAGACGGATACCTAATCCAACCGAAATTGTAGGTGTATAGCAAATCGCTTTTCATAAACACCCAATACGCCAATGGATCCTTCCAACTAAACATTGAATTAAAATCGAGATAATGCCAGAAACTATTGAGAACAAATACCACAACAGTTGACACCAAAGCTCCGCCGAATAAAGTGAAAATCTTAATACCCTTGTAACCAACTTTTTTTCTTATGAAAGCACATGATATGTACAAGCTTAATACACACCATATTGAGTAACAAAAAAACTCTGTTAATTGTCTATCGAAGATAAAAAATTCATAATTCAGATATTCATATGAAATATAAACCGTTAATACAATACTAACAATAAAAAGAAATATTAATATTGGTATTGATATACATTGGTTAATCTGCTTCCATTTGTTATAACGTTTGAGCCTTGCAAGCTCTTTTCTGTTATGAATTATCATACAACCACTTCCTTTTCTCTATTTCATTCCGTCTGCAAAATAATCCCTCATTTCAGGCGATTTGTTACTTTCATCTATTGACCTTTCATCTTGATGAGACAGTATTTCCAACAATTTACAAGCAATTATTTCTTCTTTTTTACCTTCATCGTAAATTTCGTCACTATTATATATCGCATAAACAAACTTAGCCTTTATGCTAACAGTTGCGTTTATTTTGTTAAATCCGTATATTTCTATGAATTCGGTCAAAACGGATTCACTCATATATACTTTAATATAATCATATGAAGAATCTTCATTGTCAAAACAAGCTTTTCCGTGAATGCTTGCGGTATCACCATGCTTCATATTAAGGGCCTCAGTTATAGCAAAATCTGTTCGATAAAGAGAATCTTTGTTAAACTGCACATCAAGTTCAAACTCTTCACCATTGTAAATAGCAGGTCTGAGAAGCATAAGCTTATATTTACTGTAAGATATTTTCATTTCTATTCCTCCGTAGTTGCATTATATGATTGTTTTAAATACTTATCGATATAATTAAAGTATTCAATTGTTGCTAATTCGCTGTATTCTCGAGCGGATATTTCAACAGATTGAAAATAGTATCCCATAGGATCCTCATCGCCATCTGTGTAGTTGTTGAAATCATCTTTAAACTCAGATATTTCGTAAAACATCAACATATTCTTATAATCATCATCTATCTGATTGTAAAGTTCTACGCACATTCTGTCATATACATGTCTGCACTCATGAAGTAGCGTGCGTAATACATCTTTAGAGTCAGAACTCTTTAAATGTTCGATATCTATTGTGATTCTGTGCTCATTTGCGTTATAGCACCCCAGAGTGTTGCCGTCTAAATCACCTGCATCAAGATAAACTTCGTGATTTATGCCGAAATATCGCATTTCAACATTCTTCACCGTCGCCAAAACATCTATCTTATCAGGAAGGCTAAGTTTATCCCAATTGTCCTCATGAAGCATAGCAACTGTTTCGATATTATTGCTTAATGACCATTCGTCATCTGCAGAATCAGCTATACTCACATCGACATTTGAACTGATAAGTTCGTATCCGAATGCTGCTTTTACACAGATAGGTAATGTGACAGAAAGCAGTAACACCGCAATAATTGTTCGTGCCCCAAGAGAAGCAAACTTTATACGATTACATACAATCTGTTCAAAATGTCTTTTATCCTTGACTTTCTGAAAGACTATCAACCCGAAATACATTACAGAAAGCAGTGCTACGACAGATAACGTAATGATATGAACTTTTGGTATGTATCTGAATGTAGAAGCAATAGTATAAATCTCAAACGGAAGTACCACGTTTACTAATATACTAAGATAATTGCGTCTCTTGTCATATGTAACACTTGTTCCAAGAGGGATAAGAAAAACCACCAATGCCCAATATACGAGCTTTGACTGAAATACTGTTATTCCATATATACTTGTAAAACAGGTAAAACGGCATATAAAAGCAAGACTCATTCCGAGCCAAATTGTGTATTCAATAAAGTTTGCTTTACTGAGCGTATTGGAGTTTTTCATACTATCCCTCTTTTCTTGTTTTATGCTGATTTTTCAGCATTATTGATTATCGGTAAGATAACGCTTATAACCTCTGAAATATGCTTAACAGGAATTACTTCAACGGTAAACTGGTTAAGTGTTTCCTTGTTAAGTTCAGTGAAATTATCGTAAGGAATAAATACCTTTGAGCAACCGGACTGCTCTGCTGCCTGAATTTTTGCAATTGTTCCACCAATATTGAATACATATCCGTTACCGTTGATTTCACCTGTGTAGGAAACATTTTCAGTGATAGGAGTGTTAAATGTTGCAGAAAGCAGTGACATAAGAATTGCCACGCCTGCAGACGGACCGTCCTTTTGAACTGCACCTTCACCAAAATGAATGTGAATGCCTTTATTTGCAAGTGCGCCCGGATAACGACATTTCACATAGCTTATTGCAAGCTTTACGCTGTCGATAGTGCTTTCTTTAGGAAGACCTGTAATAGTCAACGAGTTTTCATCGGGAATAAGCATTGTTTCAACAGAAAATACCATTCCACAGTTGTTACCTGTAACAGCAAGTGCTTTTGACAGACCGGGATAATTCTCGTGAGGGAAGTTTCCTCTTTCTGCAGGAGGTGTACCGAGGACTTTTCTGATATCATCAGCATCAATGATGAGTAATTTTTCATCTGAAGAGTACAGTTTGTCCATAACAAGTCTTTTAGAAGCCTTTTCAATATCGCGCACGCCAAAAGAGCGACAGTATACTTCTGTAATAAGCCTCTTAGCTTCTGCGGAGAAACTTACCTTGTAGCCTTCGGGAGCATACTCGGAAATAGTTTTAGGGATAATGTATTTCTCAACAATATGAGCCTTTTCCTTTTCTGTATAGCCTTCAATATGGATAACAGTAAAGCGGTCCAAGAGAACAGGGTCAATTGCTGAAATATCGTTGGCTGTTGCGATGAACATAATTCCTGATAAATCAACGGGTTGTCCAATGTAGTTGTCTGTGAATTCGGAAGAATCATCGAGCATATCCACTAGCGCATTTGCTGCAGAAACACCTTCCCGCGAACCCATTTTATCAATCTCATCAAGATGAACGATACCTTTGGTTGTTTTCATCTTATAAATATCTCTGATAAGCATACCCGCATCGGCACTAGTGTAAGATAATGTATGGCCCTTGATTGATGCATCATCAGAAATGCCATTCAAGGAAATTTTGCAATACTTTGAATCGCACGCCTTGGCAATACTCTTGACTATTGATGTCTTTCCGACACCAGGAGGACCAACCAAAAGAAGCCTTGTTGCTGATAAAGGTCTGTTGTTAAGAGCACAAACATTGAAAATCTGTGCTACCTCTCTCTTGATATTCTCCATTCCATAGTGAGTTGCATTAACCTCGGTATAGAAATTATCTTTATCGAAATGAGAAAATGCATTTCCGACAGGGATGAGATTAACGAGATAATTAAGCTTTTTCTCGTACTTCTCTTTTAACTCACCATCAAGATTTTCCTGTTTAAGTTTTGCAATAAGGTCTCTGATTTCTTCTGTAATTTCAGATGAATAAAGTGATTTATTGCGACGATAGATAATGGCAGGAGAATTTTTGTTAACCATGCTTTCAAGGGTCGAATCCACAAAGCCTTTATCAACAGTGAATTTATATCTCTTTCCTGTTGAATCCCATATTGAAAGCACTTTTCTTACAATACTTTCAATACCCTTTTTCAGGTCTCTGGCACCGTCATCTTCGCAAAAATTCTGTGCAATGTGTTTAATCGCACTAGCTTCAACAACAATATCTTCCAAACTAACACCAAAATTCTTAAGCACAGAAGGTAAAATAAATTTCTGTGCAATCTCAACCTTGTCATCTTCTTCGTAGTCATCCACATTGATAACTGTAAATCTATTGACAAGATTTGCAGGAATTGTATCGGTTGAATTGGCTGTTGCAATAAAAATGGTGTTTTTCGTGTTTATGTATGTTCCGAGAAAAGCATCTTTAAAATAATGCTCATCTGAAAGCGCATCATTAAATGCTTTGCTTACTTTTCCGCCTTCTTTGGTTGATTCGTAAGACTTATCATACTCATCCAGACCGACAACCACGCGTGTAGTGCCGACCTTAAAGTAGTTCTTTACCACTTCTCCACAGTCTGAAGCATCATAGTGCGGTGCATCTCCAAGAATGTCTACTATTGATGTTGATGAACCTAAAGGAATTACAAAGAATGGAATTTCAAGTACTTCTGCAACAGCTTTCATAATGGCAGTTTTACCTACACCGGGAGAACCGACAAGAAGAATACAAAAGCCTTTTTTATTGCTGTATTTAGAGGCTACAATTGCTTCAGCAAGTTTTTCTTTGAGCTTGTTGTGCTTGTGTAAAAGACTGTCAAGCTTTACTACGATTTCTTCCTTAGTCATAGTGATATCCTGTGAAGCACCCTGATTGATATTGAGAATATACGAAAGCCTTCTTGTGGCTCTTGTTCTGTTTGTTGAAGTAAGGCTTCTGCACTCTTCAAAAATCGCCTCAATGTCTCTCTGCTGCTGAGGAGTATATGTATTTCGGCACATATCAAACTTAAATCTGAGAGTGTCCATATCCGTAGGAGGACCGGATGAAACTTTTACTGTTGCAAACTTTTCACCGGAAAGCTGTGCCTTAAAAGATTCCTGAACACTTGCAGAAAGTTTAAGGAATTTATTCATTGCAGTAAGTTTACTTTCAATTGTATTAAAAGAGTTAAACATATCGTAAAACTCTTTTGATACAACTGCTTTCGCAACGCAGTCAGAATTGATTTTGCCTAATATATATACTGTTTCACCTGCGAGTATATATTTTTGAGGCATAATTGTATCAGATGAGATTTTCACATCAAGCGGATGGTTTTTGTAAGAAAGTTTAAGCGCCATATTCAATGACAATGTAATATCGTTTTCATAAAGACGTTCAAAACAAATGTATCCTGATTTATCAAGAGTGGCATTGGAGCTTACATTTGATGTATCTTCGAGTGTCTGTGACTGAGACTGAATCAGTTCATCTGCAATAAGGTCAAGGACAGATACCACTCTTTCTTCAGGAAGTGTTTTAATAAGTCTGATAAAATGTTCTCGTTTGTCCATTGTTCTTTTCCTCCTTATCAGTTACTTGTATTCTCTCCGTCAATATTGTTTTCTGTTGATTCAGTATTATTACCTTCGCCTTCATCCTCTGTAATTGAAAGAAGTTCATCAAGAAGAGTACCTGATGCGACTTTATTGGAATCTTCTGTTGAGGATTCAGTTTCTTTTTCTTCAAGGAGCCTGCGTGCAAAAGGGTTGCCGTTAGCAGTTCTTCTGCGGAGCCATTCTGAAAATCCGGGAGGTTCAGGGAGTGAAATGTGAGGAGAATCATCATCTTCGTCGTCTGCATCTTCATCATCGTAAAATGAAAATTTATCAGACAAATCTTCTGCAAGTTTCATTTTGATTTTCTCAATATGCTTTTTAATTACTTTTTCAACATCAGCCTCATCTGGCTCAAGAAGCTTCATATGTGCAAGTTTATCAAGCACAACTTCAAATGTATCAAGAATCTTAATACATTCACCCTCCATTATTTTGAACATCTCAATACTGAGCGGTGCATCATCAAAACGCTGTTCTGCGTGAATGTGAAGATTGCCGTTGGGTGCAATACGAAGATTGCAACACTTATATCTTGCATTAATTTTGTCAATATACTCTCCGACCTGAGAACGAGCCTCTTTAGGGCAGTGGATGGAGGGCGAAATTTCCATAATAACCAGTTCAGCACCCTCATCAATCCTTGTGGTAACAAAATAGGTTCTGTCTGAAGAATCAATACGAGCTGTAAAGCCTTCACCATCTATCATTTTCGCGGTGTAATTGTGGTTAGCTTTTTCATAATATCTTTCACCATTACGTACCGTTTCGTTAAAGTATTTTGCCATATTAACATCTCCTTTTGCTTATATAAAACAATTAATATTATTGGTTTCTTACAACAACAAGGATTTAAAAGACATTAAATCCTTGTCGTTTCGACTGATTACCAATCAGTACTCATCAGGTAAGATTAGAAAGCTATTAGCATCTGCTGGATTTAATTATTTGTTAAGGTTGATGTTTGTTATTGTTTTGCTACCACTACCAGTTGATTCAACAATCGTACCACTTCCGTCACTACGGATATTGATATGAATTGATTCGTGTGATCCGCTGCTGGGGTCTTTGTCATAAAAACTCACATGAGAAGTTCCGTGTTTGTCATTATGAGCATCGATATAAACGCCTTTGTTATTTGGTGTTGCCATTAGTTCGTCCTCCTATAAGTAATATTTGTTAGATTCAATCTATTTGCTATGCCATATAGTTCATCTCCCTCATATAAGATTATGGTTTCCCACGACAATTCATGGCGAATTATTTTACCATGTCGTTGTTTCGACTGGTTACCATCCAGCACTCATCAGATGGGTTTCTTTTTTTGATGTTTAAAGTATCAGGTGCACGTTGGGCTTGTCTTTAATGCAA
This sequence comes from Acutalibacteraceae bacterium, assembly GCA_045592465.1. Taxonomy (GTDB): domain Bacteria; phylum Bacillota; class Clostridia; order Oscillospirales; family Acutalibacteraceae; genus UBA6857. The sequence goes on from JAZNUW010000122.1 coordinate 15,494, forward strand.
TTAAAGCACATCAAAATAATAAAAAAATAACAATATCTTCCACAAACTTATGTTTTTCGTCAAAAAATATAATAAAAAGATAATTTATTTGACTGTTCATTAAAATAGCATCTTATAGATTACTAATTTCACAATGTAAGATGCTATTTTTATAAATCAGTTTTTTGCTATATTTCTGCAATTCACAGTTCTTTATTCCAATAAACAAATGTAATTAGACATTGTCTTGCGAAGATATCATTAGTTTGATTATGTCATCAACTAATTCTTTGTCTCTCATACAAGTTATTGGTAATTTTCCTAATGCACCAGCTCTACATCCGCCTTGACAAATAGGCAATAAATCACAAGTGAGACAGGTTTCGCTTAATTCAAGACTGCTCCATTCAGAAAAGTATTTGTTATGTTTGATACCTTCAAATACGTTGCCTACATTGTTTTTCATATCAATTGAACACTTAAACAACTCACCCTGTGGCGAAATGAAAAAACTTTTTCTACTATATGCCATGCACGGGCCGCTTTTTACGCCTAGAGCAGAACGAAACAATTGGTTTATGTCAATGATACCCACTTTAACTATTTGAGTGTGCAAGTCAAATAGATCTTTTTTGTTAGTGCATTGTTGGGACAGCGAGTTATATGTTCCATAAATAGGGTATGGATAACAAGAAAAGTTTTTATAATGGTGAAATCTTTCTCCTAGTTCCGCTATTAAATGTTTAATACTAACCATAGTATTTTTGTCATAATTCAACCTGACAACTATCGCTAATCCTTCTTCAAGGGCAGAAGTTATGTTACTAATAATACTTTCAAATGTGATGTTCCCACTTACATATTTTTTTCTTTCTTCATAAATAGTTTTATCACCATCAAGTGTTATTTGTGCTTTTCTTACACCGAGTTTTACAAGCTCTTTTGCAACAGTTCTTGTCAACAATGAACCGTTTGTAATAATTGAATATATGATATCTCCATCAAACTTATCGTTAAGTTTTCCTGTGATATACTTAATGATATTGAAGTTCATCAATGGTTCTCCACCAAACCATTGAACTTTGATTTTTGAATATTCATAAGATTCTTTTAAAATGAAATCAACAAGAGCATCTGCAACAGGTATGTCCATTGCAATAAATTTAATACCTTGTTCAAAGCAATATGAACAACGAGCATTGCAAGCCGTTGTTACAAGAATGCGATATGTAGGAATGACAGGGTTCGTTATCTGAGTTTTTCTTTTTGATAAAACTAATGACAATTCATCAGTATCGTCAGAAACAAAAAAAGTTTTCTTTTTCATTTCCTCCTTTTCATTCAAGGTAAGGCCATTTATATCATTCACAAAGTAATTTATATATTCGTTTTCTTCAAAAACACACAAAGCTCCCGTCAGAGTATTATAGACTGCGACAAGATTGTTATCCAAATTTAATATTCTGTTATATATGCTTCGTTTCATTTTTTTCACCTTCATAATGATTTTTAGTAGACGGATGACAGCAAAAGGTTGACATCCGTCTACCGTTGGTCTAACGCTTAGCCCTGATTACAGTCTTCAGGCAACACAGTATCTGAATCACAGGAGCAATCTGAATAGCATCCGGATTCGTAGCACAGATAGTCTTTTGCGTTATAAACTGCTTCCTTAATTACAATCATTTTCTTACCTCCTTTCGTCCAACCCTTTACACGGTATGTTGAGCTGCCATAAAGTGTTGGTTTTTCTTCGATTTTATTAAAACACATCAAAATAATAAAAAAATAACAAAAATTTCCTTTATTTTATTATTTTCGTCAAAAAAGATAATAAAAAAATAATATTTCGGTTTAATTGCAAAAAATTCACCTTAAATTTCACAAATTTGCGAAATTTAAGGTGATAAATATTGGTTATTTACTTTTTGAGGCAAACTATACCTTGTAATTAATAGATGTCTTCACTATTATCATAGAACAATTTCATTATATTGATATATAAAGGGTTATTTTTGATAAGCTTTTCTGAAATTTCCTTACCTAATTCCGTTTCTAACCTGTTAGTTCCAGAAAGCCAATAACAAACATCATCAGTTGTAAATTTCTTGGGATACTGATTATAGTAGTGACAGAACTGATATATGGTTTGTATATTATCAATATCCTTTGCTACATAATAATTAATTCCGTCTTTTCTATCCCATGAATTCCAATGTTCAATATATGTATTTAAATTAGCTGAACTTGGATACGTTCCTGAAAGCAGCAATGATTGCATAACCATATTCTCTTGAAAGTCGTAATTATGCAGAGCCAATAACTTTTCAGGCCTGTTTATGTCACCTGTTTCTGTTTCTCCAAGGTCATGAATCAACAACATTTGAAGTATACTGTTCTTGTTATATCCATGTTCTGGATAATTTTCGGGTAAATACAGCATGCCAATTAGCCAACAGTTATACATGTGTTCAACAATATTTTCAGGTTTAGGAATATCACTATTAACCCATCCGGTTCTCTCAATAGTTTTTGCTAAACTGAATTTGTTAAATGGTGTGGAATGATAATATCGAACAGGTTTATCATCTTTGCTTATGTTTTCATTTACAAGATTATGAAGTTCATTGCGCATCCACATAAAATACATGGCAACATTGGTAAGACCTCTAATTATTTTTTGACCTTGTTCAATGATCCAATCCAAATATCTTAAACATTTAGCTATATAAGGAGTCACATCAAGAACATTATCATTTTGTGTTTGTTCTATTCGTGCTTGTATAAGGTTGCAAATGGTCATTACTTCTAATGCTGCGACATACGAGGAGACATCACGACGCTTTATTCTTTTATCCAAAGATAAGCATAGCACGGTCAAAGTTTTTTCTCCTTTGGTTATATCATCCTCATAGTCGAGTAAAGATTTATTAGGAATATAAGACTTATCTCCGTAATATTCCAGATGGAAACCTCTGTTGACTGAATTCGCAATTTTATCTGTTAGTAATGAATTTAAATAATACTCTAATGCTTCTCTGTCATTTTCATAGATTAAACTAACATTAATTCCTCTTATTAAAAAAGCGGCATTTCTTTTATCAATTATATTGGTTGAACTAATATTGTCATATTTGGGGATTTCTTGCTTGTTGTATCCTTTTAACAACCTTATACATTCATATTTTCTTGTCTTATTAGTCCTATCATCAAGCCTGGCCATCCAAAAAGTTAATTCGCTTTTTCCAAAAAGATTGAGTGTATTGTAACAATCCATTGCTATTGTCATGATTTTTGATTCATAAGTATCATCACCTTTTAACATCGCAACAACAAATCTTGTTATATTTTTCTGCAAAACCATATTAAAAAATTCTAAATTTTTGGCATTATGTTCGTCATTTCCTTTTATCAGGTCAAGATTTGAAACTTTTTTTATGTATTGTTTTGCAATAAGGAAATCTAAAACACTTCTGTGTTTTCGGATAAGTCTCCAGCGAATATCATAATAAAGATTTGCGTTACTTGCATCTGCTGTTCCAAATTCGAATTCGTACGCTAGTTCAGATGCAGAATCAATTAATTTTGCATTTCCTAAAATCTCGATACATATCGCATTATATAAATCCGCTATATTACCTTTTGTATCAAAAAAATGCTTTGAAGCAGTTTTCAATATGTATATAAGCCAATAAGCATCTATATTGCTGAAATTCAAACGAACAAGGTTTTCGTAAACCTTGTCAGCAGATATATCTATAGGAAAGCTGAAAGATGAAATATTGATGCAGTTTTTAATAAACTCTACGCTTTCATGTTTTTTATGAAGTGTCATTGGTTTAATGCGCATGCAATGCGAAAAAAATTCAGAACCTAATGGATGCACATTGAACTGATGTTGGTTATTTACGGTGAAATCTACATCTAAACAAATTACAAGTTTACAATTCAATTCCCGTATTCGTTTGTTTATACGGAAGTATAATGTTTCATTACCACGCGAAAAGTCTCTGATACCATCTAAAAACATAAGAGGAGTTCTGTTTTTATCTGCATTTACAATCTTTTGAATATCATCAAAATCTTTATCAATTTGCGCAATAATCTCATCTTCAGCAACTTGAATGTTAGATTCCGCAATTCTTTCATAAAATGCAATATCTATATAAAAAGGTAAAATATCTTCGTTGTTTTTTGTAATAGCGAGATAAAGATATTGCATGATACGATTCTTATATGAACCGAGAGGGCCCTTTATCTTTAGTATATCTTTAACAGAGTTGTCATAGCATCCGTTTACAACAATCTCATAAAGGTATCTAATAACGTCTTCTTGCGTTACTGCATTATTATCAACAGTGGATATGTGATTGAAAATAGTGGACAAATTTGAAAGTTCACTTAAAACAACATCACCTGTTGTGTCAAACAACTTTTGAGCGCCAGAATGAAGGAATTTTTTTGAAAACCCCGTTGATTCTTGCGTTGGATGTTCTATTTCACAATTTTCTTCATAGGCTTCAGGGAAAACTTCTCGAATGTCATAAGTAAGGTATTTGTCGAATTCTTTCATTCTTTGTATCTTCTTGGGTAGTGTTATTTTATAACCGTCGCCTGAGACACTTTCCACATTGACATACTTATTTATTTCACATATAGGATTTTTAATAAGGCTTTGTGCATCATATTCTTTTGCAAAATCATATTTATCGCCTTTGTATACTTCGTACAATGTTTCAAAACTTACCATATTAGGAGACTTCACGATCAATTCTTCGAGCACTTTCATACAACTGGAGCGAAGTCTTTGTGCTTTTGAATTTTTGTAAATCGTCCTTTGATCGAAATCAATATATGTATCATCTGTTAGATACAGCTTTCCCGCTAAATTATCGTTTTTGTCAATATAACAGGTAACTTCATAATCAAAATTCTTTTTCATTTTTGGCACCCCTTTTATTTTCAATTATTAGTTGTAAAAATGTCATATCTCACAAGTGAACAATTCCAAGTTGACATAAACTCTTTTGTTATTATATCAAAAAACAACACAAAAAGATATAGATATGTTAAATTTTATGTAGATTTCGTTTGCTTCATTGGTGTTGTCGATACCATTTGAGTGGAGTTTTCACTATAATATACAACATTATTCATTGAATATCTTCGTAGGCAATAACCACTCCACTTAGTTTAATGCTGTTGTTTTTATTAACAAGTGCTTTTCCATATATGAAAGGTCTATTAGAATATGACTTTTTTGTATCATCTTGAAAAAATATACTAATATATTGACTTTTGAGGTCGAAATATGATATTATAAACAAAAAATGGAGGTGTTCCATGTGGAAAATAATAAACTTGTAATTACTGGCAAGGATTTTTCAGGAATGTACATCAGCGAAAAGAATGAAAAAGCTTTCACGGTACAAGAGTGTAATTGTTGTCAAACATGTAAGGCATAATTCTAACGGTAAGGGTGCTTTTTCAAAGCACCCTATTGTTTTGGGAGGGATCTATAATTTGTTTAAGCAATTTGAAGCCGTGACATTGGAAATAACAAAGAAATGCAATCACAGATGCACTTTTTGTTACAATATAGCAGAATCTAGTAGTAAAAATGTATCGTATGAACAAATAGATTTTATCGTTAAAAAATTGTATAACTACGGAATAAAACGAGTAACTATAACTGGAGGTGAACCCTATATTGTTAGGGATAAAACAGAATATCTAATCAACAAACTGTTGAAAAAGAATTTTGATGTTTGCCTAAATACGAACCTAACACTTATAGATGATTCATGTGCTAACTTCTTAGAGAAAACAATTGGTCATAACAATATAGTGTATTCTTCAATACCATCTGTTGTTGAAAGTAAATGTGATTTGATTACAAAAAATCATGGGAGTTACCAAAGGATATTAAATGGTTTATTGATTTGCAGACAGCATAATATAAAAATAGGACTTAATATGTCTATATCCCAAGATAACATTGATGACATTGATTTTATACCACAATTTTTGAACAAAAATCCAGTTGATAGTTTCACTTTATTCCCTGTGATACCACCTGTTTACGATAGAGATAATGTTATTCATAATAACGATGCTAATAATTTAATACGTGTAGCAGATATGCTGGTGTATATAGCTGAAAAATTTAATATTGTAGTAGGCTCTATTAGACCACTCCCAAAGTGCATTATTGGTTCAAATCCTAAATATGAAATAATTCGTGGAAGCCGATGTACAACCGGTCAAGAAAGATTTGCAATCGATATGTGCACTGGCGAGATGGAAGCCTGTTCACAGGAAGGGAAAAAATACGGAAACATTTACTATGATAGTATTGAATCTTGTTTTGAGAAGATGCGTCAATGGCAAGAAAATGATTTTTTAGCTTCAGCATGCCGAAATTGTAAATATTTAAACGTTTGTGGAGGCATGTGTTTATGGTCCGAACCTTGCGGAAGATGTTAGGAGAATTAATATGAGAAAGTTTGCTGTAGAATTAAATACACCAACATCAGTTGATATATGTATAACTAAAAAATGCAATCATCAGTGTATTCATTGCTATAATGTTTGGAGAACGGACAGTGAAAATCAAGATATAATTAAAGTGCTCACCGAAGAACAAATTGATTGTATCAAGAATGAGTTAATAAAGAATAATGTTTGGAGGGCCACTTTGACTGGTGGCGAGCCTTTAGCAGAACTAGATGTGTTGTACAAACTGATATCATCACTTTCTTCTGCTGGAATCGATTTGGGGATGAATACAAACTTAAGTTTAATGACAGAAGATATCGCATGTAAACTAAAAGAGGATTTTAAATGGGATAATATACTTTTGACGTCATTACCTGGTTTGGTGCCAGAAATATGCGATAAAGTAACACAAATCCAAGGAAGTTATATGCGAATCATAAGAGGCATAGATATTTGTGAAAAATATAATATTCCTGTAGGAATAAACATTGTAATTTCAAAACAGAATCTATTTGAACTAGAAAAATTATACGATTTTGTTTCTAAGCACAAAGTTGACTATGTATCTATAACTAGAGCTATAGCCCCTTTGTATGATCAAGATAATCCGGATTTTTTCTTAGAAGAATCCGAAATTATATACATTGCAAATATCTTAGAGAAGATACATAGTAAATTTGGTATTAGTGTAGGTTCGGTAACTCCATTTCCGTTGTGTATATTGAAAGATATTTCAAAATATCAAGATATCGTTTCTGCATCTTGTGCAGCAGGAATTACTCGTTGCTCAATTGATGCTGTAACAGGTGAAATATCAGCTTGCACTCACGAAGAAAAAAGTTATGGAAACATTTATAAGGATGGCCTTAAGTTTGCTTGGGATAACATGAAATGCTGGAGAGAAGGAACTTTGGTTAACGATGAATGTAAAGATTGCGAAATGTTATCTTTTTGTGGCGGTGAATGTCGCATGATAGCTGGTACAGAAAAGCATGTCAAATATCACCTAAATAAAAATGCTGATATTAAATACACACCCTACGCTCCTTTACAATGTCTTCAGGATGATACAGAATTCAAAATCTCGCAGTACGTTAGATATCGGCGTGAACCTTTTGGTGGAGTGTTAAGGTGTGCAGAAAACGAGTGTTATGTGAGTGAAACAATAATTCTTTTGTATGAATTTATTAAAGATAGAAAAACGATAAAAACAAAAGATTTTTTTGAGTTTTGCGAAAAGAACACTTTTTTATATGATGCTATATTAGAATTGGAAAAAATGAGAATACTCCAACGAATCTGATATTTTTATCGCTTAATAATTTTAATCTTCAAACAGTTGATTGTGTCTACTTTTTGAAGTCCTCTATATGATAATTCCCCGTTAAGGCTGCAGTCATTCGGCTTTTCTAACGGGGCTTTTTGTTTATATATTAACTTTTATTCTGCTTATACCATTACTCACTTCTCGTGTTAGCACGCTATCAGGAATTTTACTCAACCATTTTTTACTGAAATTTGTATTACCGTAATAACAATCAAAGTTTGCAACAGGCAAAACAACCCATTCATTGTCAGGTTGCTTGTTTGCCTCATAATATGAAATAACATCATACACCACTTCAAAAGGAATATCATTCAAATCAAGGTTGTGCAAAGCCTCTACCTTTTCGGGCGGTAAAATATATTCTTCTATTCGTAGTGGACCGAGCTCCAATGCATCGGCAATAATATCATCAAATCTTAGTGCCCATGTAGCCTTAGTGTTGAGAGCAAATATCGGCACTTGTAACTGTCTGACCTTTATTTTCCATTCGGCTTTAAAGCCTTTTGAAATTCCTGCTACTGTAGTTTTTGCTTTTTCACTCACAAAATCGGGGTTATTCTTTACAAACTTAATAACATTCTTAATATGCCTGTAATACCAACCTTCACCTTTGCTGTTCACAAGTTTCGGAAACTCTTCGGATAACTCTCCGAAATTAGTAAACGGCTCAGATTCATTTTTGCCGGGAATACTGCACCAAGCGCAAAGAGCTTTTCTTGCATAATTAATACGAGAATAAGGATTATCGGTAAGTTTGTTTCCGTCCTTATCGTGAAACAAATATCCTCTCGCAATTATGGTTAATATTCTCCCAAGCCCTTCATAATCCGTTATGGTCTTGAATGTGAATCTGCCGAGATATGATAGGTCGTGTTTGCTTTCTGCTGAATATGTTAGTTTGCTTGTATATGCTTTAAATTCCTGCCATTCGTTTGTCATCACCACAACCTCCATTTCTTTTTAGGCTCGTTAATTTTGTAAATATGACTTCTATCAATGGTTAAATCTGACACCACAGACGGTAACGCCTCTAAAACAAACTGCCGTTCACCAAGGGCAACTGCACATTTTACAACATCTACATAATCAAGACAGTTTCTCTTGTCTGCAGGACGGATAATATTCATACAGTTGCGGATAATCTGCTCTTTGTAATCAGGTGCATTTTTAACGCCTGATAAAAGCTTTTGCAAATCTTTACTGTCACCCTTTCGGGTGATATTTTTTTGTATTCCTATTTTGCGGTAAATATCATCAAAATCGCAGATAATATCACCAATAATACGATAACCACCGTTACGGAAATCACAGAATACATCTAAATAATCGTACAGCTTTGCAGTTCTGCAAATTGAATACAATACATTTTGCCTTTCTTCAGGTTGTGTAAAACACCATTTAATTTCATCTAAGGCAAGACGACCCTTTCTTATCTGATACGGTGTAATATTATCAAAAACAGAATAAAGCTCATCTACCGAGTAAGTTTTTTCCTGACCACGAGCATAAAGAATACGGTAGATATCATTCTTGCGTTTCATATCGACAGACATATGCTTTGAATGGCGAACACGCTTTAATGCTTCCTGATAATCCTTAATTAAGCCTTTAACCCGTTTAAGAGTGTTGAGATTGAGCTTTTCTTTCCAATCAGGCTCACAGGCAAAGTCAAATAGCTGCTCATCACTTACCGGCTTCACGGGAGCCTTTTCTGTTTCTTTTTCAAGCATATATGCAAAATACGGAAGCTTTTCAAGATTAGAGCTGACAGTATCCCAATCAATGCTTTCAAAATACTTTTTCAGCCTTGCATTTTTAGTCGGCTCATACCACTTATGGTTTTCATCACTGTCAACAATAGCTTTGTAACGAAGAAAAATACTGCGTTTCGTTTTTTTCTTTTCAATATACTCTGACAAATCAGGCTTGATACCGCTTTTGGCAGAGTCGATTTCCAATCCGTTTAATATAGCAAGAGTTTCAACCTCGTGATAATATCTTTCCTTTTCTTCTGCATTGGTATTTTCATCGTAAGCAATAATACCTCTACTGAGAGCTGCATTACTTATCTGACCGATACGGGAAGAAAATATATTCTTAATGGTTATAAATCTTTCATACCAATCGTTTGCATCTGAAATCAAGGGTTCTGCAGTCGGTATTTTAAGTAAAGGCAGTTCCGTACTGCTCCGCATAACACATTTGTTGATAAGCGGGTCTGCAATGGTTTTTACCATATCTCCGTCAAAATCAGCACCGCCCAATCTTTCAGGAATAAGGGAACGGGAATCAACCATAATCACATAACTCAGATGTGAAAAGTATTTGTTTCGCAAATATCCTGCCGTAACAGGTCTTACAAGTGCTTCTTCATTTCGGGCAATATGGGGACTACGGAGAACAGTATAATAATCATTTTCATTGTAACAGGGGTTTGGTGCATAGATAAAATTATCTGATAAAAACTCTTTTTCAAGCTGACGGTATGCAAAGCTTTCACTAACGGTCTGTTTTACGATATGTGCAACTAACCTTACAAGGTCATCGGACAAATATCTGTTATCACCGCTGACCAACAGCTTTCCTACAGAATACTTGCTGAGAATATTTTCAGCCTTATCATTTAACTCTTTTGTGAAAATAGGCTCATCAATAAACAGAGGATTTTTAGCAATAAGCTCTGCACGATGTTTACGACGGGAGTCTGATGTTTCATCATCAATAAAATATCTTCTGCGATATTCATTGTCAGCAACAAAGCGGTAATATTCTGTTTCAGTTGTTTTTGTTACCCACAGTCTTGAATCATATTCAGGAGAATCTTGCCAACCGAGAGGTAAATCTGACGGACGAAATTCTTCATTTGTTATTGAAAGTGTATTCAAAAACTGGTAATTAAGTTCTGTTGTATTTTGTGCAGAGAGTTTATCCATACCTGATATATACAGAGCGTGATTGTAATTTCTGCAACGCTTTAAGAATTCTGCCCAAGTCAGATTATTGTCGTTCATCCATTTGAGCCCTTTGAACATACTATCTGTAAGAATAATATCAACATCATTTGGGTTATGTTTATTGCCCCACATATCAACAACATACGGTACATTAAGTTCCGAAAGCAAGGAAGCAAAATCAACCTTATGCACAACACCTTTGATGTATGGCATACGGATCTGAAATGAACTGTGTCCTTTTGCAAGAGAGTCTGCTAACTTTGGAGAAATAAACCCTTCACCGTCAAATTCAGTAATTGTAATATCCGTCACTTTTTCTGTGCGTGTATATTTACGCATAGGGTTATTGCTGCCGTCATCTTCAACGGTGACGGTATTTACATTTTCTATTGTTGTCTTGGGATTTTCAATTACAATAATTCTCTTGTCGGAAAGTATTCTTTCATCATAATACCGTTCGCCGCTTGTAAAAAGCAGAGCATTGTATGCATAGAGTTTACTTAGCTGACACTTAACGATATTCATACCGAGCATCATTCTTTCACGCAAAGCATCATACACATCAGCACGAACAAATGATAGTTTACAGTCTCGGCTCATAGATGCAGAGCGTTCAAAAGCAATATATCTTTTATCTTCTTTACCAAAGTTTAAGATTATACCTTCAGACTTAAACATGTATTCCGCTATTTGCTGATATTCCAAAACTCTGCCAACAGCCTTACGGTCAAAGACACCTGAAAAATCTATATACACAAAGACATCACGGAGCTTATCCGAAACCATATTTGCATCATTTGGACTTTCCCCCAACACAAGCATAGCCTGATAAAAAATCGGGCAATCATCCTGCAATGTATTTTCAACCAAATATTCTTTTGAAGGTTCGGTGGTGTCGAAATAAAAGCGGTAACCATCATCAGTTTTCTGTGCCGATGTAATTAAATTCTGTGCCGATATTTCAGGTATGATATATTTTTTGCTTTTCATTGCTTTCTCCAAGAATTGATTTTAGTTCAGTATAACATAACACCTCTTAAAATTCAATATCCCGCTATTTGATAACTGCCCCCACAAATTGTTTGTGAGGGCTTTTTTATTTTCAAAATTCAAACGAAAGGAGGCATACCTCATGCAAAAATTAAAACTTAACCCGCAGTTATTTGAGAAAGTATCAACGCTGATTAAAACGGGGTGCTGTAACTGTTATGAAGAAAACTGTCTGTTGCTTGATGACGGAGAAACTCACGTCTGCCCTCAGCTCATAACACCAAGTCACATTGTCTGTAGATATTTTCTTGAGTCTGTATTGCCGGGTGATAAAACATTGCTGAAACGAATAACCGAACTTTAAGACCGACTGTTTTTCAGTTGGTCTTTTTTTGTCGGAATTTCCATTTGGACGATAGAAATTTTTCTTTAAACAAAACATCGTTCAGGAAAAATCTATTTGATAAATGCTCAAAAAACGCGGAAGGTATTCCGATGAAAAATGCTGAAAAAGTGTACCTTAAAATTTTTTGAAAGGAGGGAAGCAAAATGTCAAAGGCTAAAGAAACTCATTTGTGGTTTGAAAAAGGCGACGATGAAATTCAGGTTGAAAGCTACAGTAAGAAGCTTAACGAAGCAATTTTTGAGCTGAACAAAAATGTTCCGGGTGCAGTATATATCATTGATGATGAAGAACCTGGTTTTCTTCGTGCAGCGGTGAAGCTTAAAAGCATCACCTTTATGATGCTGCCACCGCAATCCGAGGAAACCAAGAAAGCTAAATCCGAAAACGGAAAGCGAAACAGTAAGAATCTTAAAAATCAGAAACGCACTTGATATGAAGCAAATCTTATTTCCGGTCGGTAATCAAACGAGGACAAACCAACGCTTGCGTTGCTGTTTAAGTTCTGTTGTCCGAAGTTTAGCAAGCATTGGATTTGTATCCGCAAATCCGTAAAAACAGAGCGTTTTTACCAACACCCCAAACACAAAAATTAAAGAAAGGAGAATTCCTATGTCAAAACGAAAAAGAGAAATTGATTTTCATGTGTATCTCAGTGAAGAAGAAAATGAAGTGTTAAACAAATTTTGTAAGGTAATGAAAACTGACCGAAGCAAAATTATCAGAGCTATGATTTTAGGTACAAGGCTTGTTGAAGCTCCGCCTGTTGATTACAAACAATTTATTATTGAGCTTCGCAGAGTCGGAACTAATCTTAATCAGCTTACTGCTAAAGCTAACTCAATCGGGTTCATTGACCGTGCTGAATGCAGAAAAGTTCTTTCTGAAATTCGTTCACTGGAATCTGAGATTGCAAAATATTTTAAACCGGGAAAAGGGAGATTTGAATAATGGCAGTTACAAGAATATGGCCGATAAAAAATAACATTCATCAGGTTGTAACTTATGCCGCAAACAAAAGTAAAACCGACTTGTCAAAATACTCTGACCTCGTTTCTTCTCTTCACTATGCCGCCGATAAAGATAAAACAAATCTTGAAAGTGAACAGCGACTCCTTGTTGACGGCATTAACTGTGACCCGGACATTGCTGCACAGCAGATGATTGATACAAAAGAAATGTATGGAAAGACGGGAGGCATTGTTGCTTATCACGCATATATTTCTTTTAAACCCGGTGAAGTTTCACCCGAAGAAGCACAGCAGGTTGCAATGGAGGTTGCGAATAAAATGTGGGGAGCTGATTACGAAATGGTTGTTGCTACTCACCTTAATGCTAACTGTGTTCACTGCCATATCGTCATTAATTCAGTTTCAATGACTGACGGAAGAAAGATGAATGAAGACAGAGCGATGTATCGTTTATTCAGAAAGACGAGTGATGAAATCTGTCTTGAACACGGCTTATCTGTTATTCAAAATCCTAAAGGCAAACGCATACCCTACAATGTTTACAAGGCAAAGCAGAAAGGTATCAAAACAAAATATGATTATATGCGTGAAGATATTGATTACGCTATTCCGAGAAGCAGAAGTATAAAACAGTTTTTCAGAATTATGAGTCAGAAGGGTTATTGGTTTGAT
>JAZNUW010000123.1:0-8052 GCA_045592465.1 Acutalibacteraceae bacterium
ATGCACACATTCTTCATAAGGACTGTGATTACATAATCAACACAACTCCCTGCGGAATGTATCCCAATAACGAAACATATGCAATTGACCCGTCACTTTTCTCTTGTCTTAAGGGTATAGTTGATGTGGTTTATAACCCTCTTGAAACAACTCTTGTGCACCTTGGCAAAGAAAATGGCATAAAGGGTGTTACGGGACTTTATATGCTTGTAGCTCAGGCTGTGCTTGCCTGTGAATTTTTCACGGGAAAAGCCCTTGATGTTAAAGCCGTTACAGATAAGGTTTTTTCGGAAATGCTTAAAGAAAAGCAGAATATCGTTCTTATCGGTATGCCGGGCAGCGGTAAAAGCACAATAGGCAGACTTCTTAGTGAAATGACAGGCAGAAGCTTTATTGACACCGATGATATGATAACTGAAAGCTACGGAGTTATAAGTGATATTTTTTCAAAGTATGGTGAAGCTTATTTCCGTGATATTGAAAGCGAAAAGGTGAAAGAGGCATCGAAACGCAGTGGCTTTATAATTGCTACGGGTGGCGGTGCAATTCTCAGAAAAGAGAATGTGGATGCCCTGGGACAAAACGGAGTTATCTTCTTTCTCAACAGACCTCTTGAGGATATTATGCCGACCTCAGACAGACCTCTTTCAAGCGATTTCGATGCACTGAAAAAACGCTTTGACGAGCGCTATGACAAATATAAGGCGGCAGGGGATTATGAGATATTTGTTGACGGAAACCCCGAAAATGCTGCAAAGAAAATTCTGGAGATAATGAAATGAAAATTCTTGTTATAAACGGCCCCAATCTCAATATGCTCGGCATAAGAGAGCCGGGACATTACGGCAGAGAAACCTATGCAGATTTAGTCAAAAAGATTGAGGATTACTGTAATAAAGAAAATATAGAATGTGAGTGTTATCAGTCAAACCACGAGGGCTGTCTTGTTGATAAAATTCAGGAAGCCTACGGCAAGGTTGACGGCATCGTTATTAATCCCGGTGCTTACACTCACACGAGTATAGCTCTTCTCGATGCAGTGAAAAGCGTGTCAATTCCCACAGTTGAGGTGCATATCTCAAAGGTAGAGGAAAGAGAAGATTTCCGTCAGGTCAGTTATATAAGACTTGCCTGTGTCAAAACCATAACAGGTCAGGGCACCGACGGATATCTGCAGGCTATAGATTATCTGAAAAACAATTGAAGTGATATTATGAAAATAAAAATCCGCCCCTCGGTTTTAAGGGGCAAGGTTACGGCACCGCCCTCAAAGAGCATGTGTCACAGACTTCTTATATGTGCAGGTCTTGCGCAGGGTGAAAGCCTTATTTCAAATGTGAGCTACAGTGAGGATATCCTTGCAACTCTTGATTGCCTGAGTGCTATGGGCGCTACAATTGAAAAGGGCGAAGACTTTGTCAAAATCAAGGGTACTCTGCCGAAAAGGGGTGCCTTTGCCTGCCGCGAAAGTGGCAGCACATTAAGGTTTTTTATTCCTCTTGCCATGCTTTGCGAGGGTGAAAGTCATTTCACCGGCTATGGCAGACTTATGGAAAGACCCATGGAAATTTATGAGAATATTGCAAGAGAAAAGAAGCTCACCTATATAAAAGACAAGGAAGGCATTACCGTCGCAGGTAAGCTGACAGCAGGGGATTACACTGTGAGTGCAGCCGTAAGCAGTCAGTTTATATCGGGTCTTTTGTTTGCTCTGCCCTTATGTGCAGGTGACAGCAGACTTATTCTCACAGGCAACATCGAAAGCAGAAGCTATATTGACATGACTCTGAGTGCTATGTCCTTTTTTGGAGTGTCCGCAGTGTGGCAGGGCGAAAACACAATTTATATTAAAGGCAGTCAGCAGTATAAAGAAAATAATCTCACTGTTGAGGGTGACTGCTCAAATGCCGCATTTTTAGATGCATTTAACCTTATGGGCAGTGATGTTACTATCGAAGGACTCAGGGAAGATACTCTTCAGGGTGATATGATATATAAGGAATATTTCTCACTGCTTCGGCAGGGTACACCCACACTTGATATAAAAAATTGCCCCGACCTGGCACCTGTTCTTATGACGCTTGCTGCGGCAAATAACGGCTGCAGACTCATAAATACGGCGCGCCTTAAAATTAAAGAAAGTGACCGCGGTGCTGTTATGGCCATGGAGCTTTCAAAATTCGGTGCAAGTGTCAGGGTTTATGACAATGAAATTGTTATTGACAAAGCAGAGCTTTACACGCCGAAGGATGACCTTTATTGCCACAATGACCACAGAGTTGTTATGGCGCTGACAGTGCTCTCGTCTGTTTATGGCGGCACTCTCGAAGGCGCACAGGCAGTAAGTAAAAGCTATCCCGACTTTTTTGATAAAGTCAGAACCCTCGGATTGGAGACAGAAATTTATGACAGTTAATAAAAATACAAAATTTCTCATAGTAGGTCTGGGTCTTCTTGGCGGCTCTTATGCAAGAGGTCTGACAGAAAAAGGCTACTATGTTGAAGCAATAACCAAAAATCAGGAGGATTGTGATTATGCACTCGAGCATGAAATGGTGAAAAAGTGCAGCACAGAGCCTGATGAAGAAATGATAAAAAATGCCGATATAATTATTTTTGCCCTTTATCCCGATATTTTTCTTAAGTGGATTCAGGAGCACGGCAATAAAATAAAACCCGGAACTGTTTTAACAGACGTAACAGGTGTCAAGGAGTGTATAGTTGACAAAATCCAGACTATGCTTCCGCCTATGGTTGAGTTTATTTCGGCTCATCCTATGGCAGGCCGTGAGGTTTACGGCATCAGAAACAGCGATGAAAGAATATTCTACGGTGCTAACTATCTTGTGGTGCCCACACACCGTAACACTCCCGAAGGCATTGAAGCCTGCAAGAGAATAGGTGAAATTTTAGGCTTCGGCAGAATAAGTGAAATCTCACCTGAGGGCCATGATGAAATGATAGGCTTTGTGTCGCAGCTGACCCACTTTATAGCTGTCAGCCTTATGAACTGCTATGAGCACGAAAGACTTGAGCGATACACTGCAGACTCATTCAGAGATCTGACAAGAATTGCAAATATCAATGAAACAATGTGGAGTGAGCTTTTTATGCTTAACAAAAAGGCACTCCTTGAACAGATAGAGCTTTTTGAAAAGAACTTCTCTCAGCTTCATGAATACCTTAAAAACGATGACCGTGAGGGTATGATGGAAATGATGAGAATTTCAACACAGCGCAGAAAACAGTTTGATAAATAAGATTACGGAGGTAAAAAATTATGAATATGGATTTCGTTTGCAAGCTGCCTATCCCCAAGGATATTAAGGAGCAGTATCCTCTGACAAAAGAAGCAGTTGAAATAAAAGCAAAAAGAGATAAGGAAATCAGAGATATTTTTGAAGGCAAGGAAAGAAAGCTTATTCTTGTTATCGGCCCCTGCTCAGCTGACAATGAAGACAGCGTTATGGATTATATATCACGCCTTGTTCCCGTTCAGGAAAAGGTTAAGGATAAAATTCTTATCGTTCCCAGAATTTATACAAACAAGCCCAGAACAACAGGTGACGGCTATAAGGGGATGCTTCATCAGCCTGACCCCAATGCTGCTGCCGACCTTATCAAGGGTATTGTTGCTATCAGAAAGCTTCATATGAGAGCTATTAATGAAACAGGCTTCTCATGTGCCGATGAAATGCTTTATCCCGAAAATCACCGTTATCTTTCGGATATTCTTTCCTATGTTGCAGTTGGTGCAAGAAGCACAGAAGATCAGCAGCACAGACTTACAGCCAGCGGTCTTAATGTGCCCGTAGGCATGAAAAACCCCACAGGCGGTGACCTTGGTGTTATGATGAATTCAATCACTGCAGGTCAGCATTCCCACGATTTCATATACAGAGGCTGGGAAGTCAAGAGCCACGGCAACCCTCTCACTCATGCAATTCTGAGAGGCTATGTTGATGAGCTTGGTGTAAGCTACCCCAACTATCATTATGAAGACCTGCTCAAGCTTTGTCAGCTTTATGCAGAGCGCGACCTTAAGAATCCTGCTGTTATAGTTGACACAAACCATTCCAACTCCGGCAAGAAATATAATGAACAGCCCAGAATTGCCAAAGAGGTGCTTCATTCATGCCGTCATAACAGTGATATTGACAAGATTGTCAAGGGCTTTATGATTGAAAGCTATATTGAAGACGGCACTCAGAAGATAGGTGAGGGCTGTTACGGCAAGAGCATCACCGACCCCTGCATCGGCTGGGAAAAGACAGAACGTCTGATTTATGATTTGGCTGAGGTGTATTGATATGTCGCTTCAGGAAATTATCTGGAATATAAAAATATTTTTCGGCAGAGTACTCGGTTTATTCGGTATTCATTTTCCAATGCCGCTGTAAAGGAGATTAATTATGTCCATTGAAAAAGTCAGGGAACACTTTAAAACGCTTGGCATCGAAGACAGAATTATGGAATTTGATGTTTCAAGTGCAACAGTTGAGCTAGCTGCCATTGCAGTTGGTGTTGAAGGTGCAAGAATTGCAAAAACTCTGTCATTTCTTGTGCACGATGAGCCTATACTTATCGTAACTGCAGGTGACGGCAGAGTCGACAACAAAAAATATAAGGCTGCTTTCGGTGCCAAGGCAAAGATGCTCACTCATGAGCAGGCTGCAGAAATGATAGGCCACGCTGTGGGCGGTGTATGTCCCTTTGCTGTCAATGAGGGTGTCAAGGTTTATCTTGACGAAAATCTTAAGAGATTCGAAACGGTTTTTCCGGCTTGCGGCAGTTCAAACAGCGCAATTGAGCTGACTATACCTGAGCTTGAAAAGTACTCCGGATTCACTCAGTGGGTTGATGTTTGTAAATAAAAGGGAAAAACTTTCTCATTACTATTGATTTTAATCGCAAAAGTGTATATAATAGACTAAAGTTATTATGAGATTCCGAAGGGAGGATAATAAAATGAAGCACATCAAGACAATCGAAACACGCAACCTTTGCGAAAGCGCAAAGAACGGTGGCTGTGGCGAATGCCAGACATCATGCCAGAGCGCTTGCAAAACAAGCTGCGGTATTGCTAACCAGGAATGCGAAAATAAGGAAAGCAAATAATTAAGGTAATAAGATGCCGCCTATAAAAGGCGGCAATTCTTATGATTGGAGATAAAAACTATGATACATCAATATAAGCTTGGCGGATATAATATTGTGCTTGACATCTGTTCGGGCGCAGTGCATGTTGTTGACGATGTGGCCTATGATATTATTGCTGACTTTGAGCTTAAAGAAAAAGAAGAAATAATAGCATCACTTTGCCTTAAATATAAAGACGAAGAGGATGTCACAGAGCAGGATATTGCCGAATGCTATGAGCAGATAGTTTCACTCAGAGAAAGCGGAAAGCTTTTCACTCCCGACAGCTTCAGACCTATGGCAGGTGAGCTTAAAAGAAAAACCTCGGGTGTTATAAAGGCGCTTTGCCTTCATGTGGCTCATTCATGTAACCTCAACTGTGCTTACTGCTTTGCCTCTCAGGGCAGATATCAGGGTGAAAGAGCGCTTATGAGCTTTGAAACAGGCAAGAGAGCCCTTGACTTCCTTATAGAAAACTCAGGCACACGCCGTAACCTTGAGGTGGATTTCTTCGGCGGTGAGCCTCTTATGAACTGGGATGTTGTTAAAAAGCTTGTTGGGTACGCAAGAAGCATCGAAAAAGAAAAGGGCAAGAACTTCCGCTTCACACTGACAACAAACGGTGTGAATATTGATGATGATGTTATAGAGTTTTCAAACCGTGAAATGAGTAATGTTGTGCTCAGCCTTGACGGAAGAAAGGAAATTCACGACCGTTTCAGAGTGGATTACAGCGGCAAAGGCAGCTGGGATCTTATAGTGCCGAAGTTTCAGAAATTCGTTGAGAGCCGCGGCGGCAAAAACTATTATATGAGAGGCACCTTCACTCACGCAAACCCCGATTTTCTTGAGGATATAAAGAAGATGCTTGAGCTTGGCTTCACAGAGCTTAGCATGGAGCCTGTTGTCTGTGCAAGCGGTGACCCGTCAGAGCTCACTGAGCAGGATAAAGAGGTTGTTCTTTCTCAATATGAAAAGCTGGCTGAGCTTATGCTGGAAAAAGATAAGGAAGGCAAGCCGTTCACATTCTATCACTATATGATTGACCTTAAGGGTGGCCCCTGCATTTATAAGAGAATAAGCGGTTGCGGCTCAGGCACAGAATATATGGCAGTTACACCCTGGGGTGACCTTTATCCCTGCCATCAGTTCGTTGGCGATGAGAAATTCCGTCTGGGTGATATCTGGAAGGGTGTTGAAAACACTTTGGTTCAGGATGAATTTGCCGCTTGCAACGTTTATGCAAGAGAAGACTGTCACGACTGCTGGGCAAAGCTTTATTGCAGCGGCGGCTGTGCTGCCAATGCATATCATTCCACAGGTTCTGTCACAGGTGTTTATAAATATGGCTGTGACCTTTTCAGAAAAAGAATGGAATGTGCAATAATGGTTGCCGTGGCAAGAGAATTAGGTGAATGATATGACAACGCCTATATGTGATTTTGTTTCACGGTATGCGTCTGAGAATGTGCTCAGGCTTCATATGCCGGGCCACAAGGGAAAAAGTGTTCTTGGCTGTGAAGGCATAGACATAACCGAAATCAGAGGTGCTGATGCACTATATGAGGCTGAGGGTATAATAGCCGAAAGTGAAGATAATGCTTCTGAAGTTTTCGGCTGCAAAACATATTACAGCACCGAGGGCTCATCTCAGTGTATACGCGCAATGCTTTATCTGGTCTGCCTTTATGCTGAGGCTCAGGGCAGAAGACCTCTTGTGCTTGCTGCGAGAAATGTGCATAAAACCTTTCTTTCGGCTGCTGCTCTTCTTGATTTTGATATACAGTGGCTTTACGGTGATAATGACAGCTATCTTTCCTGCAACATAAGTGCTGAAAAGCTGGAATATGCCATAACATCAGCCGATGAAAAGCCTGTGGCGGTTTATATAACTTCCCCTGATTATCTCGGCAAAACTGCCGATATAAAGGCTCTCAGTGAGGTCTGCAATAAATACGGAGTTATTCTCGTTGCGGATAATGCTCACGGGGCATATCTTAAATTTCTGCCTGAAAGCAGACATCCTATAGATATGGGCGCTCATATCTGTTGTGACTCGGCACACAAGACACTGAATGTTTTAACCGGCGGTGCATATATGCACCTGAGTGACAGCCTGCCTTCTTTGTTTGAGGAAAATGCTAAAAGAGCCCTTTCTCTTTTTGGCTCAACAAGCCCGTCATATCTTATTCTGCAGTCTCTTGACAAAGCTAACGGATATCTCTGTTCCTCTTATAAAAGCGACCTGAAAGAGTTCCTCGGCAGAGTACGTTTATTTAAAGAAAAACTGATAAATCACGGCTACAGTCTTTACGGTGATGAGGAGCTGAAAATAACCGTCTGCGCTAAAAAGTTCGGCTATGACGGTGTGGAGCTTGCAGGCCTTCTTCGTGAAAAGGGCGTGGAGCCTGAGTTTGCAGACCCTGATTTTGTGTGTCTGATGCTCACTCCGCAGCTTGATGCGGGCGATATGGAAAAGCTTCTGGTGGCGCTGACCGGCATCGGTAAAAGGCCTGAAATCAGTTCGGAAAAAATAAAAATATCCGTCGCAGAAAAGGTGACGGATATAAGAAAAGCTATGATGGCACTTAGCGAAAACCTGCCTATAGAAAAATGTGTGGGTAGAGTGCTTTCGGATGCATCTGTCGGCTGCCCTCCTGCTGTGCCTATAGTGATGTGCGGCGAGAGAATAAGCGAAAGCGACAAGGATGCATTTTTATATTACGGCATAACGCACTGCAATGTTATCAAAGAATAAAAAAGACCTCACTCATTAGCGGAGTGTTCGTAAGGACACTCCGCAGTTTTATTCGCCTTACGGCGAGTTTTATTGCTTCACAGTTATATTCGGCTGACGCCGAGTGTTATTGTCCTTCGGACAGTTTTGTGCGAATAAAATAACACTGAAGCCGT
>JAZNUW010000124.1:0-3567 GCA_045592465.1 Acutalibacteraceae bacterium
TGTTTTATATCTGCCGAAAGCAGATAATCTATGCTTTCATCAAGACTTTCCATTGTCTGAAAGGGTACGCCGAGCATTATGTCAAGAGAGATATTATCAATGCCACAGCTTTTAGCAAGAGTAACAGCTTCTTCGACCTGATTTTTGCCTGAAAGTCTGCCGAGAGCTTTTCTTTCTTTTTCAACTGCAGACTGCATACCCATTGAAATTCGGTTCACTCCCACTTCATAAAGGGCGCAGAACAGCTCCCGCGATACACTTGACGGATTACACTCCACAGTGATTTCAGCATCCTCTGTCAGCTTATAATTATTTTTTATGCATGAAATGACCTGACTTATTCTTTCGCCGCCAAAGACACTGGGCGTGCCTCCACCGAAATAAACTGTGTCGACTTCGTCGCGTACCAGAGAAGCTTTTGCCTTCAAAGCACAAAGGACAGCCACTAAATAGCTGTCCTTATCTTTTTCTTCTGCGCTGAAGGAATAGAAATCACAGTAAGGACATTTTCTTATGCAAAAAGGTATGTGTATATATATTCCTGTCATATTTTTAATTATCGTCGTCAAGCTTGAGCACTGCCATAAATGCTTCCTGAGGCACTTCAACAGTACCGAACTGACGCATACGTTTTTTACCTTCCTTCTGTTTTTCAAGAAGCTTTTTCTTTCTTGTGATGTCACCGCCGTAGCACTTGGCAAGCACGTCTTTACGCATAGCCTTGACAGTTTCACGAGCGATAACCTTTGAACCGATTGCCACCTGAATGGGAATTTCAAACATCTGTCTGGGAATGTGCATCTTCAGCTTTTCGGCAATTTTTCTTGCTCTTGTCTGAGCCTTTTCCGAATGGATAATAAAGCTCAGAGCGTCTATGATGTCGCCGTTGAGAAGCACGTCAACCTTCTGCAGACTTGAACGTCTGTATTCGAAAATTTCATAGTCAAAGGATGCATAGCCTCTTGTACGCGACTTGAGCGCATCAAAGAAGTCATAGATAATTTCATTGAGAGGAAGCTCATAATGAATATCCACGCGGTCTGTTGTGATATATTTCATATCCTTGAATATGCCTCGTCTGTCCTGACAAAGGTCCATAATAGCACCTACATAATCAGAGGGGGCATAGATATGGGCATTTGTTATAGGCTCCTCACAAAAATCAATGTGAGCAGGGTCAGGATAGTGTGTAGGGTTATCAATTTCAACAACAGTGCCGTCATTCATATGAATTTTATAAACAACTGATGGCACGGTTGTGACAAGGTCAAGGTTATATTCTCTTTCAAGTCTTTCCTGAATAATTTCAAGGTGAAGAAGTCCTAAGAAACCGCATCTGAAGCCGAAGCCCAGTGCGCCTGAGGTTTCAGGCTCATAGGAAAGTGATGCATCGTTAAGCTGCAGCTTTTCAAGCGATTCTCTCAGAGCCTCATAATCAGCTCCGTCGGCAGGGTACACACCGCAATAAACCATGGGATTAACCTTTCTGTAGCCGGGAAGCGGCTCTTCGGAAGGTCTCTGGAGCTTTGTTACGGTATCGCCGACCTTGGCATCGCGGACTGTTTTGATAGAAGCGGTTATGTAGCCAACCTCACCTGCTGAAAGCTCCTTGCAGGGCTCAAGTCCCGTAGCGCGCATATAACCGACTTCAACAACGTTGAACTCTGCACCTGTAGCCATCATTTTCATTGTTTCGCCGGCCTTGAGAGTGCCCTGAATAACGCGAACATAAACAATGACGCCCTTGTAATTATCGTAAACTGAGTCGAAAATAAGCGCCTGGAGAGGAGCATCGTCAATTGCATCTGAGGGTGCAGGAATGTCTGCAACAATTCTCTCAAGCACCTCAGAAACATTCTCACCTGTTTTTGCAGACACTCTGGGAGCCATGCTGCAGTCAAGACCGATTATCTCTTCAACCTCGGCAGCAACTCTGTCGGGTTCGGCTGCAGGAAGGTCGATTTTGTTAATAACCGGAACAAGCTCAAGGTCATGATCAAGAGCAAGATATGTGTTTGCAAGGGTCTGTGCCTCAATGCCCTGAGAAGCATCGATAATAAGTATAGCACCTTCGCAGGCAGCAAGTGAACGTGAAACCTCATAGTTAAAGTCAACGTGACCCGGAGTGTCAATAAGGTTGAGCTCGTAGGTTTCACCGTCTTTTGCCTTGTAATCAAGCTTTACGGCATGAGCCTTTATAGTAATACCTCTTTCTCTTTCAAGGTCCATATCGTCAAGAATCTGCGCCGACATATCACGCTTGGCAACGGAGTCGGTGATTTCAAGAAGTCTGTCAGCAAGAGTTGACTTGCCGTGGTCAATATGAGCAATGATAGAAAAGTTTCTTATGTTTTCTTTTTTCTTAGCCATAGTTCACCTCTGAAAATGGGAGTGAAAATTTATCAATATATTATAGCATAAAAGAAAGCTGTGAGCAATAGAAAAATAAAATTTCTTCCTGCGTGAAGCCGCCAACCAACCGATTGCAACAAAAAAAGACTCCCACATAAGTGAGAGTCTTTAAATGTGTTATGAAAGCACCAATTAGTCGTTGATAGCTGTAACAACGCCTGAACCAACTGTACGGCCACCTTCACGGATAGCGAAACGAAGACCTTCTTCGATAGCGATTTCTGTGATAAGTGTAACATCCATTTCAACGTTATCACCGGGCATGCACATTTCTGTGCCTTCGGGAAGTGAAATAGTACCTGTAACGTCAGTTGTTCTGAAGTAGAACTGAGGACGATAGTTGTTGAAGAAAGGTGTGTGACGGCCGCCTTCATCCTTATTAAGAACGTAAACCTGACCACGGAACTTTGTGTGGGGGTGAATTGAACCGGGCTTAGCAAGAACCTGGCCACGTTCAATTTCAGTTCTCTGGATACCACGAAGAAGAGCACCGATGTTGTCGCCTGCCTCTGCGTAGTCAAGGATCTTTCTGAACATTTCAATACCTGTGCAAACAGTCTTTCTCTTTTCGTCTGTAAGACCAACGATTTCGAGTTCTTCACCAGTCTTGAGCTGACCTCTTTCAACTCTACCTGTAGCAACTGTACCACGACCTGTGATTGTGAATACGTCTTCAACGGGCATAAGGAAGGGAAGGTCTGCCTTACGATCGGGTGTGGGGATGTAGCTGTCAACTGCAGCCATGAGTTCCCAGATGGGAGCAAGTTCGGGAGCGTTTACGTCGCCGCCTGCATATTCGAGAGCCTTGAGAGCTGAACCCTTGATGATGGGTGTATCATCGCCGGGGAATTCATATTCGTCAAGAGTCTCACGGATTTCCATTTCAACGAGTTCAAGAAGTTCTTCGTCGTCAACCTGGTCAACCTTGTTCATGAATACGATGATGTAGGGAACGCCAACCTGACGAGCAAGAAGAAGGTGTTCTTTTGTCTGAGCCATGGGGCCGTCTGTTGAAGCGATAACAAGGATAGCACCGTCCATCTGAGCAGCACCTGTGATCATGTTCTTGATATAGTCGGCGTGGCCCGGGCAGTCAACGTGAGCGTAGTGACGTGAATCTGTCTCGTACTCAACGTGAGCTGTGTTGATTGTGAT
>JAZNUW010000125.1:0-2131 GCA_045592465.1 Acutalibacteraceae bacterium
TTCAACAATTGTAATGAGGTTTGCCTGAGCATCCAGATACGAATAATCCGACATGCTTTCAACCTTGCTTCCTGTTTTAGGTTCCAAATGCACATTCAGCCTGTCTTTAAATCTTGCAGTGCCGTAGTCCCCGGGTTCAAACTTGCTGACTGCTGTACCTTTTCTGTTTGCCTTCGCTTCTTCTTGCTTTTTTTCCTCTAATGCAGCTTGGTCTTTGGATTTCAGGTAATCATAATATCCGCGGATAACAGCCTGTTTTTTGTCACCTGATATTTCAACTGCTTCTGCACCCGATTCTCCGTTGATTTTAATACGGAGCTTATTTTTGTCAAAATACATATTTGACCCTGACTTTATGCGTACTGTGATGTCAACTGTATAGCTTGCATTTTGCATAAAGGAGCCATCGGGATTCCACATTGTACCGTTCCATTTCACATCTGTAACTTCCACCTGACTGCTCTGTTCAACGGTTGCTTTTTTTGCCGCCGTCTCCCACGCATAAGGCTCATCTATAGTGAAATTCAAAGCTTCAACAGGTTTTGCGTCGGATGAAACATCTGAGTTTTCACTTTTCTCTGTGCTTGCCTGTGTTATCTTGTCAGCAGTAATTGTTACCGATTTACTTTTAACCTCTGATTTTGATAAGAAAAAGCCCGCACCGGACTGATTGAACAGGTCAGCTAAAAACAAAGCCTGACCGTTGTCTTCATCAATACAGAGTACAACACCATAGCCGACAAGATTGTTGTTTATACCTGTCAGCTTGTGAATTACAATACTGTTCATATCGGATATACCGCAGCTTTCAGCAACCGTTTTTACTATAGGCTTTAAGTTGCTTGTAGGTGCAGGCGAAACCTTGCTTATATTACCGAAAGTTCCAACCTCGGTAAGAGTCCAGGTGCCTGCACTGTTTTCATAACGTATCATACTGCCTGAAGCACTTGCACCGTATCTTAGCGGAGTCTGGAAACCGGAAACTGTAACTTTATCCCCTTTTTTTGTTGGGAAAGCCGGATTTCGCTGGACATCATAGGCATAACCAAACGTCATTGTTTTTGAATCGGTTTGTGCATTTGCAACCAAAGTTGTTGGCAATATGCCAATCATCATACAAAGACACAAAAGCATACATAGCACTTTTTTCAATGTTCATTCCTTCTTTCTTTATAATATAGTAAATTTTTATTGTTTATCATCTTGAACCGCCGCCTCGTCCGCCGCCGGAAAAACCGCCTCCACCGCCAAAGGAAGCTCTGCCACCGCCGCCGCTTGTTCTTCGTGCTTGCATTGCTCTTTGTGATGAGCGATACATACTGCGGTAATAGCTGTGGGCTATAATAACATTTCTGTTATAGGTTTCAAACTCAGGTATATTTTCGGGATAAACCTTTTTAAACTGCTCAAGAACTTTATCGGCAATTCCGAAAAGCGTGGCATAAACCATATATTCTTTCCAGATAACCGTTTCTGTTATTTCTCTTTCGGCAATCAAGGTAAATTCATTCAGATACTTTTTAAGACCGATAACCTCAGAAAGTTCTTCTTTACCTTTATCGCTCAAATCCTTAATACAGTTACCTGCGCCGTCTGTAAATCCACCAAGAGTTATAAACTCTTGTTCTCCGGCATTTTTTATGCTTTCAATAACTTCATTGATTTTTTCAGGGTTTTTGTATGAATATTTTTCTAGCTCTTTTTCCTGCAAAACTCCATCCTCACCTGCAGAGAGGGTAAGCAGATTATAAAGGGTTAATTCTGCCACTGTGTCAGGCTCTTTCAAAAGACTCAGATTAACGCCTTCCTTCACCTTGCCGAAAAGACCAACGCTTTCTTTTTTTTCAGGTTCGATAGAGCCTTTATTTATCATTGATAGAATAAGAGCGCCTATGATTAAACTTTTTTCATCTGCTACATCGAAGTTCTGAGCAAGGTAGTGGGAAACTTCAATTTTTCCATCATTGGGAACGTCTCTGAAATATCCGCACTCTTTGTTGAATTTTTTAATAGCTTTCTTTCGTTTGAAAAAAAAGCTAAAAATCCATATTACAACTGCCCAAAAACCAAACATAACAATGAAGCCGAGAATTGTTTCAAACAAAGTAGCTTCTTCTTCCGGATAAGTGTC
>JAZNUW010000126.1:0-6982 GCA_045592465.1 Acutalibacteraceae bacterium
TCAGGTTGCTCCCAGATTCCTCAAATACCGTTGGCATCAGTTTATCCTCGGCCCGGCAATCGGTTCACTGCTTTATCTTATTGTTATATTCTTCCTTAAGGATGATCAGGCACATATCGCTGAGGTTGAAAGACAGCTTAAGCTCAAGAGAGAAGCTGCAGCAGCCGAGCTTGAAAAGGTGGAAGCATAATGAAGGTTTTATGCGTAATTGATATGCAGAATGATTTTATCGACGGCGCCCTCGGCACAAAAGAGGCTGAGGCAATTGTCGATAAGGTGTCAGAAAAAATTGAGGCTTACCGCAAAAACGGTGACACGGTTATTTTCACAAGAGACACTCACTTTGATAATTATATGTCAACTCAGGAGGGCACAAACCTCCCCGTACCCCACTGCATAAAGGACAGTGAAGGCTGGCAGATAAGCAGCAGACTCACCGTTGGTGACAGCACCATTATAGACAAGCCGTCTTTCGGTTCACTTGAGCTGGGGGATTATGTTGCAGGTCTAGAGGATGTTGAGGCTATTGAATTAATCGGACTTTGCACTGACATCTGTGTTATTTCAAATGCAATGATTCTCAAGGCAAAGCTGCCCGAAACAAAAATCACTGTTGACTCGCAGTGCTGCGCAGGCGTTACACCTGAAAGCCATATCAATGCACTCGGGGCTATGAAAATGTGTCAGATTGAAATCAAGTGAAAATATTGATTTTTCAGTTTGAATATGATAAAATGAATCTATAAATTAAAAATTATTAAGAAAGGAGAAACGTTTATGTCAATCGGCGAACTTATTACTTTCCTTGAAGGTCTTTTCAAACAGCTTATGGAAATCTTCGGTGGCCTTTTCAATAAAGAAGGCGAAGAAGGCGAAGAAGGCGACGCTGCTGAAACAGTTTGATTTTATTAAAAATGAGAGGTCGTACCTTTTGGTACGGCCTCTTTTATATTGCTTTTGATATTTTGACGGCAACGGCAGTGATGTCATCTCTTGTGGCTTTATCGCTTCTCAGCAGTGCAAGGGAGGTGATATGACGTGCCAGGTCATCCATGCTGTTTGTGCTCCAGGAAAGAAGCTCATCGTTTATCCAGGCACAGTCGTTTGCCGTCACTCCGTCTGACACGAGCAGCACTATATCACCGCTTTCCAGAGTCACCGTTTCCTCAGAGGGGGCAACATTTCTGATTATGCCTACAGGCAGAGAAGAGATGCTGACGGTGCGTATTTCGTTTCCGCGCCTTATGAAGCTGATGGCGGCTCCCGATTTATAAAAGGTTGCCTTGCCTGAATAGGTGTTAATCATCAGGCAGTCCACGCTGGCAATTGATTCGTCTGTGGATTTCATTATCATAGCCGCATTGACCGCCTTAATTGCACCAGGTACTGAAAAGCCGCCTGAAATGAGCTTTTCGGCTATGCCTGCAGTCATGGAGCTGTCTATAGCCGCCCTTGTGCCCGTACCCATGCCGTCACTTATGAGTGCTGCCTTGTTGCCGTCGGGGCAGGAGATAAAGCAGACACTGTCGCCGCACAGACCGTCTTTTTTAAGAGGCTTTCTGGCAGAGCCGAACTGGATTTTATATGTGGCCTTTTCGTTGAAGATAATGGTTGTTTTAATTTCATTTACACTGATTTCCGGTTCTGAAAATCTTCTGCCTGAAATGAATTCAAGACAGAGTCTGAGCTTTTTATAATCGGTTTCAAAGGAGTGCTCAAGCAGGGTTATTTCAACAGAAAGACGGCCGTCACAGTCGCTCAGGCACGACAGGGCATCGCAATAAAAGCCGGAATCCAGCAAGGCGCTTCTTGTGGCTGTTGATTTTGCCGCATCCGTAACGCGGCTGCCGCGGGCTTTGTCTGCAGTTTCTTTAAGAAAATCGCCGATGGCATTAAACTGGTCGGTGAGAACCTGACGCATTTCACGCACCTTCATTTTCACTGCAATATTATTTGTATATTCGGGCAGTGTTGCCTCAATTTCATTTTTGAGCAGCTCGTGGCGCATGCATCTTTTTTCAAGAGGCAATCTGCCGGCAGGACGTTTTTCAATTCCCGCAAGGCAGAGAATGTCACTTGCAGTTGAGTCGAAGAGCTTATTCCAGCACTTGCTCTTGTTGACACAGCAGCCGCAGACCCTTTGCTGAAGGCAGGCAAAGAGTCGGTCAACCTCAGGATTGATTATGCTGTCAAGCTTGTCACTGACACTTCGCACAACATTGGTGACCTCATAGATGTTTTCAGCTGCCGAATAAAGCCGTTCAGAAACACGCAGGTTAAGACGGTCGTCACTTATAACGGCTTTTTTCATAAGATATTCCTGGGCGTTGGTTAGCTGCCTTGAGGGGATAAGCATAAAGGCTGCAGCTGCTATTGCTGTTTCAACAAGGCATATGAGTATGTCAGAAGATGTGTCTGACAGCAGACATACAAGGCTGTAGCTCAGGGCATAGGAAATTGAAACTGTAATCTGACCCAGTGGTGAGAACACACCCGACACAAGGCCTGCAAGAGCATAGCAGGGAAAAAGATGACGCATTGATGTGTCTATGCAAAGTGAGCTTCCTGCCAGTACCCCCACAACGGCACCTGCACTGCTGCCCTTATAAAGAGAAAAAAACATAACGGCAATTGCCGAAAAAATTCTTGCAGGGGATATGCCTTCAATGCTGAAGCCTGACATGCACATAAGAAAAATGCACAGAGAAATAACAAGTGAGGTGATATCCTTGATGCCAAGGGATGAAAGGCCTGTGCGCATAAAGGGGATTTTTGAGCTTCTGATAAAAAATATGGTTGCACAAAGAGAAAGAAGACTTTCACACAAAAGCATAAAGACGCCTGAAAAGGTTATGCCCTGAAGGGAAAGAAATATAATTCCCGGAAAGAGCACACAAAAAAAGGCGCCGATACAGTTGGCTTTCAGGTTGTCGAGATATCTGAAGCGCTTGTTTATAATAAGACGCAAAACACATATGAGGGCACAGCAAAGAGTGTATTTAAGGGCGCTTTGCCAGGGGTGAGAAATGAAATATCCCAGACTGCCCATAAGAAAAGAGGGAAAGCAATAGATGAATTTCACTGAGGCTAAAAAAGCAGTGGTGAAGGGCGACATTGTGCCAAGGGCTTCAAGCTGCGAAAAACAAAGTGCCGAAAAGGCAAAAAGTGCGGTTTTCAGATAATATATGTTCCTTTTGTGCTGCTCTGAAGAAAACTCCGATTCAGCTTTGAATGAGTCGCCCAGAGATATATCCTGTTCTTTAATTTTCATTTTATTATCTGCCTTTCATTTTTAGTCGGACAAATTATAACGCGGCAAGCAGCAGAAAAAAGTCGCAATCTGCAGGAAAAATATATTTACTTTTGGCCTGGGATTGTGTTATAATTGTCGGCAGTTATTTCAAATGGAAGAAGATGTAAAAAATGACAGGCGTTTTAGTCAATGTTGCAACAGTTTTAATCGGCAGCACAATCGGTCTGATTTTCAAAAAGGGTATATCAAAAAAATATACCGATGCAGTTATGATAGGCATAGGCCTTTGCACTGTGCTTATAGGTATTCAGGGAATGCTCAAGGGTGAAAATGTGCTTGTTGCAATTATCTCAATGGTTATAGGTGCCATCATCGGCACAGCCCTTGATATTGACGGCAAGCTTAACGGCGCAGGAGATTTTCTTTCAAAAAAGCTTAAAAAGGGTGACGGAGATAAGGTGAGCATTGCTGAGGGCTTTGTGACGGCAAGCTTGCTTTTCTGTGTTGGTGCCATGACGATTATCGGCTCACTTGAATCAGGACTCAAAGGCGACCACACAACAATTTTCACAAAGAGCATACTCGACCTGTTTTCTTCATGCATGCTCAGCGCGAGCCTTGGCATCGGCGTAATCTTCGCGGCAATTTTTGTGTTTGTTTTTCAGGGTGGCATAGTGCTTGCAGCAGGACTTCTCGAGCCGCTTCTGAGTGACAGCGCCGTTGCAGAAATAACCTGTGTGGGCTCACTTATGATTCTGGCGCTTGGCCTTAATCTGACAGGTCTTGCAAAATTCAAGGTTGCAAACTATTTCCCGGCACTTGTGCTGGCACCCTTTGTGTGCTATCTCTTTGAATTTTTAGGCAAATACATTCCCGCATTGGCATAAGAGGTTTATTATGACACAGACACAAAAAAACAGTTTAATCGGCTCAGCACTTCTTGCGCTTGCAGCTATAATATGGGGCAGCTCCTTTGTGGCGCAGACAACGGGCGCAGAGCATGTGGGCCCCTTCACATTTATTGCTATGAGAAGCCTTTTAGGCTCTGTAGCGCTTCTTCCCGTTATATTTGTAATGGATACATTCAAGAAAAAGACTAAGCCTGCAGAATATAAAAAGATGACCGCGGCTGATTATAAATATCTGCTTATTGGCGGTATTGCCTGCGGTGTTGTGCTTTTTGCAGCCTCAAGTCTTCAGCAGCTCGGCATCGACGGCGGCACTGCCCCGGGTATGGCGGCATTCATAACAGCGCTTTACATTTTGCTTGTGCCTATATTCTCAGTTGTGCTCGGCAAAAAAATAAGACCCGTTATATGGGCCTGTGTAGGTGTATCGATAATTGCCCTCTATCTTCTTTGTGTTAAAGAGGGCGGCAGGGTACAGATGTCAGACCTTTATGTTTTGGCATGCGCTTTCTGCTTTGCAGTGCACATAATGGTTATTGACAAGGTTTCACCGAAGCTTGACGGCGTGCGCCTTTCGGCCTTGCAGTTTTTTGTGGCAGGCGTTATAGCCTCACTGCCCATGCTCATAAGCGAAGATGTGACCCTTGAGGCGCTGAAGGCAGCGGCTCCGTCCATAGCATATTCGGGCATAATGTCAAGCGGCATAGCCTACACGCTGCAGATTTTGGGTCAGCAGAAAACTGAGCCGACCATAGCCACGATGATAATGTCCCTTGAGAGTGTTTTCGGGGTGCTGACAGCTATGGTGGTACTTTCGCAGGTGCCTACTGTGAGGGAAACTCTCGGCTGCATATTGATGTTTGCGGCAATAATTGTTGCCCAACTTCCCGAAAAAAAGCAGTAAAGTTCTTTGGTTACTTTCTTTCAAGAAAGTGATGCCTGCCCGGCGAGGGCGAAAAAATGCAAAATGCAAAGTTCAAAATGCAAAATTGTGGTCGCGGAGGATTTCGTGGCCACTTTTATTTTTATGTCCGCGAAGGTTGTTGGGATAAAACGGTGAGTTTTGCTCGATTATAAGTGGAGGGAAGTTTTATCCGTTCGGTTCCTTTTTATGGAAGAGGTTAGTCCCGTTTCCGTTCAAGCCACGGGGACTCATACTTTTGTCCTGTGCGACAAAAGTAAGCAAAAGCGCACTATCTGTAGACGTCAGTTTCTGCTTTATATGAAAGCCTTAGTCCGCCTGCGTCTTCAGTTTTCGCAGCGGGCAGGTTTTGCACTGACGAAGAGGTGAGTCTGTGCCTGTGGGGGCGGCTTAGTCAGATTAACCAAAAAGTAAATTTTTGACTCGGTGTCCTGAATTTTTTAATATGAAATATTGACAATGACAATAATCCTATGTTAATATTGTAGAGTAAAACGTACCGCGGTACGTAATGCGGACGAAAAGAGGTGATGGTTTGGCAAATATAAGAAACGAAGCCGAAACAAAAGAGCTCTACAGAAAGATTCTGACGGCGGCAACGGCTATCTTTATGCAGAAGGGCTTTGAACGCGCTACACTGGTGGATATAGCAAAGCTGTCAGGCGTAAGCAAAAGAGTTATTATTTATGAAATGAAGAGCAAGGAGGGAATTCTTGGCCAACTTGTGACGAAATTTCTTGAGGGAGTTACGGCAGCATCAGATGCTGTTTCAAAAAAGCTGACCGATGACCCTGTGCTTATTCTTATTGCTAATGAGGTTTTAGAAGTCTATATGGCTGAAATGAATGAGGATATGCGCAACCTTTATCTTTCAGGTTATTCAATGCCGAAAACAAGTGAAGAGGTTCTTAAACGAAGAACGAACATGATGTATGAATCCTTCGGTGAAATCTTTACGAACTCTGAGCTTAAGGACTTCTATGAAACTGAAATTGCCTCTATGGGCATAATGAGAGCATATATGACCGTACCCTGCGATATGTATTTTACAATAGAGGCCAAGGCAAAAAGGCTTGTAACAATGCTTCTGCGCATTTATAAGGCAGAAGACGAAAAAATTAATGAAGCGCTTGAGTTTATCGGAAAAATTGATTTTGAAGCTGTGGCAAAAAAAGCAGTGCAAAGTGTTTTCGATGAGCTTGATATAAAAACCAATAAATAATTTTTGAAAGGAGAATAACAATGAAAAACACATTGAAGAAAACTTTATCATTACTGTTAGCCATAGTAATGATGCTCACAATGACATTATCTGCCTCAGCTATGCAGATATTCGTTAAAACCCTCAATGGCTTAACCATAACACTTGAAGTGGAGCCCAATGACTCTATTGATGCCATTAAGGCAAAAATTCAGGAGAAAGAGGGGATTCCTCCTGATCAGCAGAGATTGATTTTTGCCGGCAAACAGCTTGAGGAGGGCAAAACTCTTTCAGACTATAACATACAAAAAGAATCGACACTTCATCTGGTGCTTCGTGTCAGAGAAGAGGAAGAAATTCCCGAGGGAAAGATTTCTCTTAAGGATGCTGAGCTTACCCTTTCGCAGAACACCTTCTACTATGACGGCAAAGAGCATATACCCGAGGTTACCGTTACCCTGAACGGTGTTACCCTTAAAGAAGGCGTCGATTATAATGTCTATGTTCTGGGTTGTCGCAGAATGGTAAACGGTGAGCCTGTAGCATGGTTCGGGCCGGGGAATGTCTCCTCAGAAAGCATTAAAGAGGGTATATATTATATAAGAATAGAAGGTCTCGGCGATTATTATGCAGGGCTTTTCACTCTTTATGCTCCCTATGAAATTCTACCTCCGGAATACTGTCCTGACTGTGACAGA
>JAZNUW010000127.1:0-12793 GCA_045592465.1 Acutalibacteraceae bacterium
AACAGCGTTCTTCTATGGTAAGATGTGTATAACTCATATAAATCCTCCTTGGTTTTTGTTTTGTGGTAATTACATTATACCATGGATTTATATGGGTTGCTTTATTTTATCAAACTGTTGCACTTGATAGTATAATTCATCTAAAGCCAAAAAAACAGCCATCCTTAACGGATGGCTGTTTGCTTTTATTTATTACTGCTTGCCGGGGCCGTAATTAAGGCTGGGGCCAATGTTAGCGAACATATCGCTACAGCAGACATGCTCAAGACCGAAGAGGGTGTGAAGAATGTTAAGCACTCTTACCCAGATGGGCTTAAGGAATGTATGACAGATACATCCGCATGAGAATGCGCCAACCTTTTCAAGCTGAACAATTGCGCTTGAGGGGCCGTTGAAGAAGTGGCTTCTTGTTTCACCAAGATAACCTGTTGATGATGCTGCGATTGTATAGTAATCGCTGTGATTTACAAGGAATGTATATTCATATGTAAACTCGTCAATTCTCTTTGCACGGTCATAACCTGCGATGTCGCCGTTAGCATAAAGAACCTGGATTGAAACATCTTCGGGATGATAGTTGTCATCATCGGGATAAAGAACTGTTACCTTGAGCTCATAAACTCTGGGGCTCTTTACATACTGGGGAACAAGGTTAACAACCGAGCTGCCGTCAAGTGCGTCGGGTGTGCCGTCGGGCACTGAGAAAGCTCTGAGTGAAACAACATAGTTGGGACGGTTAGCAAGAACCCATCTGCCTGTCCATTCATAAATATAAATATCATCTTTTTCTTTTACAAGAATATCTCTGGGAATTGCAAGACCGTTAGGTGCTTCGTGACCATATTTTACACCGCTGTCTGTAACAACAACCTCTGAGTTGATGATGGGATCTGTGCAATCTGTGTCATAGTAGTAAGCAATGTTGTAAAGTCTTTCAATTGCAAGATATTTTGCTCTGACTGAAACGTCACCGTAAATAGCTGTGAGGTCAACTTCCTTGCCTTCATATGCCCAGTATTCGAACTGATATCTGAACTTAACGTTGGGCTCCTGTGTGGGAAGATCGAGCTCATATATAGCAGCCTTGCCGTGAGGAACAACCTTGCTGACTGCAAGAGCAGCACCGTTGTGGTCATAATATCTTACCTGATATGCTACGTCCTCACCCTTGAAGCCTGCATAAAGTGAAAGGTTTGCGCTGATTTCAACATCTTCGTCATCAGCAAAATCACTTGCCTGTGAAGCAGCGGGGTCGGAATCGAGAAGTACGTCACCGTCATAGAACCAGCCTAAGAATTTATATGAACCGTACTTGATGTCTTTGTCACATACGGGAGTTGTGCCCTCGTATACGATATCGCCATACTTTGTGCCCTCAACAACATAAATCACGTCAAGGAGCTGTGCATCAGCTTCGCCCTTTCTTTCAGTGACAAGCTTAGTGTAAGGAATTGATGTGTCATAAGCCTTTGCAGCTGCGGGGTTATAGAATGAAACTGAATAGTAAACAACATCCTTATTTGTGGGAAGGCCGTATTCATCCTTCACCTTTTCTGTTGTGACAGCTCTGCAGACTTTGCATTCGCCCTGCTTGTTGAAGAAGCTGCCGCCGCTTACCATTCTCCACTCAAATTTGTGGCCCGTTGCGGCAACAGTTGAACCGGGAACTCGGCCAACCGGCTGTTCACAGTTACCACAGATAATCTCTGTATAACCTTCAGTTGTGCAGGTGGGAGCGATTACATCACCTTCAAATGAAGGGTACTTTGTGTGGTCACATTCTGCTGCTGATGCTGCAAACATTGTCACTGCAAGAAGAGCAACAACTGTGAGCACAAGCATCAGGTACTTTTTAGTAAATCTTTTCATGTTTACCTCCTATGCTTTTTTGCAAAATTAGATTACGGGTAAATATTTTTACACGGTGCATAACCGTATACTCATACATATAATATAATAGCTTTTTTTATTTCAAAAGTCAATAAATAACAAGAAGTTTAATATAAATTATTTATTATAAAAACTAAACTGACATATTCTGTATGGCTCTGACATAGAAGGAGCCGTCTGTGTTTTTGCCCAGAGTTATTTTCATATACTTTCCGGGCTCGGGAGGTACCATATTGCCGTTGCTGTCCTGTTGCCAGTCTGAAGAATAAAGATAGCCCACCGTCAGCACAACGTAGCTGCTCTTTTCACTGACATCAATAACGTCAGGTGTGTAAATAGGGGTTATGCCCGTTATGGGGATGATGTACGCTTTTTTCTGCTCGCTGTATTTGAAGTCGATACCGCCGCCGTCAACACTGCCGTGTGCTATTCTGACCTCACTGCCGAAAAGAGAAGTGAATTTTTCCTCAACCTCTTTTTCAGGCAGAATCATGCCGTTATCAGTGTATTCGTATTTGTCGGGCTGCATATTATCATCGAGCACTGACCAGATAGTTATGCTGATAAGCTGATTCA
Source organism: Acutalibacteraceae bacterium (assembly GCA_045592465.1). Classification (GTDB taxonomy): domain Bacteria; phylum Bacillota; class Clostridia; order Oscillospirales; family Acutalibacteraceae; genus UBA6857. The sequence continues at coordinate 2,467 of JAZNUW010000127.1, forward strand.
TATCAGCCACCGTAATATCGTCAAAGGTGTCGGGGTCATTCATTATAACGGGAGAAATAAATTCCTCATAGGCGCTGTAAAGTGTTTCGTTTTTCTCTTTAATCTGCGTGCTTATTCTGCCCTGCAGGGTGATAACCAGCGACACTGCGCCGACCGCTGCAAACAAAAGCACAGTAAGACCCACAAAGAGATTGACTTTTGAGCGTTTCTTTTTCAAAATATATCGCCTCCGAAAATGCTGAATATATCTCACACGCGCTCGCCGCGCAGGCATTCTTTTTCCTGCCGCGGAAAAAGAATCAAAAATGTGTTATTTTTATCTTACTTGTCCTTCACCCTTGATAACATATTTCACACTTGTCAGCTCAGGCAGACCTAAGGGGCCTCTTGCGTGAAGCTTCTGAGTGGAAATGCCGATTTCTGCACCGAAACCGAATTCACCGCCATCTGTAAATCTTGTTGAAGCATTGACATAAACTGCCGCCGCATCAATTTCCTCGGTGAATTTTTTCTGTGCAAAATAGCTGTCTGTCACAATGCATTCACTGTGACCGCTTGAATATTTCATTATATGTTCAATTGCTTCATCAATATTATTGACGGTTTTTATGCTGATTTCATAGCCGAGATATTCTCTTCCGAAATCCTCATCACTTGCCGCAACAACATCGGGGATGATTTTTGCAGCTTCCTCATCGCCGTGGATTATAACATTTTTTTCGTCAAGCCTTGCCTTTATCATAGGCAGAGCCTCTTTTGCAACATCCTTATGGATAACAAGGCTTTCGCAGGCGTTGCACACACTCGGGCGTGAGGTTTTGGCATTATATATAATTTCTGCAGCCATATTAAGGTCTGCATCCTTGTCAACATAGATATGGCAGTTGCCCGTACCTGTTTCAATTACGGGTACGCTTGCATTTTCAACGCAGGAACGGATAAGACCTGCACCGCCTCTCGGAATGAGTACATCAACATAGCCGTTCATTCTCATAAGAGCAGTTGCACTCTCGCGTGTGGTGTCTTCAACCAGCTGAATGCAGTCTTCGGGAAGACCTGCCTTTGCCAGAGCGCCTCTCATTATTTCAGCCATAGCCTTGTTTGAATTTATTGCTTCCTTGCCGCCTCTGAGAATAACACAGTTGCCCGATTTAAGGCAAAGTGCCGCCGCATCAACGGTAACATTGGGTCTTGCCTCAAATATAACGGCAATTACGCCGAGTGGTACTGTCACCTTTTCTATCACAAGACCGTTAGGGCGTCTGGTACCGCTGATAACCTTGCCGCAGGGGTCATCGAGTGCTGCCACCTGAAGTGCCGCATCGGCTATGCCTTTGATTCTGCCCTCATCAAGGCTAAGGCGATCAATCATGCTTTCGCTCATAAGCTTTTCTCTTGCCTTTTCTATATCGAGAGCATTCTTTTCTATTATGTAAGCGCTGTTTTCAATAAGTGCTGCAGCAATATATTTCAGAGCCTCGTTTTTCTTTTCACTTGAAGCAGTCATAAGCACTCTTCCGGCTTTTTTTGCATTTATACCTAACTGTGTGAGCATAATTATTTCTCCTTTGCAAACAGTGTGCCTACACTGTGACCGTCAATAAGTCTGTAAATATCCTGGGGTGCAGTGCCGTTCATTATAACTGTGGGTATGTCTGCTTCGCCTGCAATTTCAGCTGCGTGGATTTTGGTTATCATACCGCCTGTGCCTCTGTCTGTGCCTGCACCGCCGCAAAGAGCCTTTATCTCGTCATTGATTTCTCTGACAACGGGAATAAGTCTTGCATCCGGATTTTCGTTGGGGTTATCGTCAAACAGTCCGTCAATATCCGAAAGGATAATCAGTGCGTCTGCCTTGATAAGTCTTGCAACAATGGCCGAGAGTGAATCGTTATCGCCATAGACAATTTCTTCTGTTGCAACACTGTCGTTTTCATTCACTATAGGCACTGCCTCATATTCGAAAAGTTTTTCGAAGGTGTTTTCAAGGTTTTCTCTTCTCTTATCGTTTTCTATATCGCTTTTTGTGATGAGAAGCTGACCTGTTTTCACTCCGTTTTCACCGAAGAATTTATCATACATAAACATCAGCTCGCACTGACCCACAGTTGCAGCAGCCTGTCTGCCGGGGATATCCTTAGGTCTTTCTTTAAGGCCAAGCTTGCCCACACCGACACCGATAGCACCTGATGTGACAAGCACAACCTCCTTGCCTGAGTTGTGCAAATCTGCAAGCACACTGCAGAGCTTGACCATACGTCTGATATTTATTTTGCCGGTTTCGTGGGTCAGAGTTGAAGTGCCCACCTTAACAACAATTCTTTTTGCATTTGAAACTGCACTCATTGTTTTTCACCTTCTAAAAGTTTCTTGTAATCCTCTGTTTTTCTGACCCTGCCCACTGCTGTGAACGCGAGCTTTTCAAGGCCAAAATATTTCTGCGACACCCTGACAACATCCTTCAGGGTGATTCTTTTTATAGAATTTATTATTTCATCGTCCTCAATCACTCTGCCCAGAAACAGCAGGTTATGACCCATTGACGAAAACTTTGACTGTGGCTGCTCGCGCGACATTATCAGGCTGGAAATAAGCTTTTCCTTTGCCACTGCCACCTGCTTTTCGCTCACCTTTTCGGGGAAGGTGCGAAGGATAGCCAGAGTTTCCTTTATTGCTTTTTCTTCGGACGCGGCCGAAAGGCTCATTGAAACGGCAATATATCCGCCGCCCATATAGCGACCCAGCCAGCTGTCAACACCGTAGCAAAGGCCCAATTGTTCTCTTATGCGCTGATAAAGCATTGAGGATGTGCCTGTGCCGAGAATAAACATACACACCTGCAGTGCGTATAAATCCTCGTGCTCAATTCCCACACCGGGCAGGCACATCATTATATGAGTCTGCTCTGTCTGCATGGTTTTCAGGGTTACGCCCTGTGTGAAGGGTACCTCATAAATATTATTTTCTGCACCCTTTGAGGGTAATGAGGCGAAGTATTCTTCGATTTTTTCCTGCATTTCCTTTTCGGGGAAGTTTCCGCTGACGCCTACCACAATTCTTTCACCGCAGTAGTTGCTTTTCATATACTCCCCTATTTTTTCTTTTGTCAGGGATGAAACTGTTTCTCTTTCACCTAAAATTTTCATTGAAAGAGTGGAGGGGGCAAACAGTGCGCTTTCATTGACCTCATAGACAACATCGCCAGGGTCATCCTCACACATATTGATTTCCTCAAGCACTACGCCCTTTTCTGTTTCTATATCCTCCGGGTCAAGCCGCGGATTCCTCAGCATATCAAACAGGATATCCGCCGCCTTTATTATCTGATAGTCCAGTGCCTTTGTGTAAAAGAAGGTATATTCCTTCGTGGTGTAGGCATTGACATGGGCACCTATTTCATCCATACCCTCGGCTATCTGAAATGCCGTTCTTTTTTCACTTCCCTTAAACACTATATGCTCAATAAAATGTGAAATTCCGCTGATTTCTTCATTTTCATTTCTTGAGCCTGTATAGACCCATACACCCACCGTTGCCGAGCGAAGCTCATCTCTTTTATCGGTGAATATGCGCAGTGAATTAGGTAGCGTGGTAAGATTCATCGGTGCCTCCGTTTATAACCGGTTTAACGCGCGGATATTTTTGTCAGGTCCCGTCAAGTGCCGCAGGCAATACTTTGCGTATTGGCGCAGCGGCAGCGAAGACAATACTTGCGTATTGACAAGGTCTTGGCGCGGAGATGGCGGAAATATACCGCGTTAAATCGCAAACTGTGAATTATAAATCTCGGCATAGAAGCCGTCTTCCTTCATAAGTGAGGCATGGGTACCTGTTTCCACAATTCTACCCTCATTCATAACGAGGATTTTATCTGCCTTTCTTATGGTGGAAAGTCTGTGGGCAATAACAAAGTTTGTTCTGCCCTGCATAAGATTCTGCATAGCCTGCTGAATCTGAAGCTCTGTTCTCGTGTCAACACTTGAGGTTGCTTCATCGAGAATAAGTATATCGGGGGAAGCAAGAATTGCTCTTGCAATTGTGATAAGCTGCTTCTGGCCTGCACTGATGTTGGCTGCATCCTCTTCGAGAATTGTGTCGTAGCCCTCTGGCAAAGTTGAAACGAAATGGTCAACCTTGGCAGCTCTGACAGCATTGAGAAATTCCTCTTCGCTTGCATTTTCGTTGCCGTAAAGAATATTTTCTTTTATTGTGCCTTTGAAAAGCCATGTGTCCTGAAGCACCATGCCCAGAACACTGCGCAGGTTTTCTCTTGAAAGCTCTTTTATATCCTTGCCGCTGACTCTTATAGTGCCGCCCTTGGTTTCATAAAAGCGCATAAGCAGGTTGACTATTGTTGTTTTGCCTGCACCTGTGGGGCCGACAATTGCAACGAGCTCACCCTTGTTGACAGTCAGACTGAAATTCTCAATAAGAGGCTTGTCCTCGGTATAAGAGAAATTAACGTCGCTGAATTCCACACTGTCACCTGAAGTGATTTTTTCAACAGGTGTGTCATCGGGCTCTTCCTCAGCTTCGAGAATATCGAAAACTCGCTCTGCACTTGCAAGCGATGACTGCAGGTTGTTTGCTATATTGCTCAGGTCAATTATAGGCTGCATCACCATTTTGGTGTATGTCATAAAGACGGTTATTGTGCCCACATCCTGCTGACCCTTAATAATAAGATAACCACCTATAACGCAGATAATCACATAACCCACATTATTTGCAAAATTTATAAGGGGACTGAGTATGCCTGAAAGGAACTGCGCCTTTCTTGAGCTTTCGCAAAGCTCTTCATTTATAACATCAAACTCTTCAATAGCCTTTTTTTCGTGAGAGAAGGCCTTGACAATCTTGTGACCTGTGAACATTTCTTCAATATGGCCGTTGACATCACCTGTCTGCTTCCACTGCTTGCGGAAGTATACCTTTGAAAAGCGAAGGATAACCATAGCAATTATAAAGCAAACAGGGAAGGGCATAAGTGATGTAACCGAAAGACTCAGGCTGTAATATATCATTATGCTCAGTACGCCCACAAAGGTTACTACACTTGAAATAATCTGAATAAGGTTGTTCTGAAGAGTGTTATTGATGTTGTCGATATCGTTTGTTATTCTTGAAAGGATGTCACCCTTGTTGTGTGCGTCAAAATATGAAAGAGGGAGTCTTGAAAGCTTGTGGTTGACATCGCGGCGGAGCTTTGTGATAAGCCCCTGCACAACACCTGCCATAACATAATGCTGCAGAAAACTGAAAAATGAGCTTGCAATATAGATAATGAGAATAGTCAGAAGAATCTCCTTGATGGGAGCAAAATCCATACTTCCGTTCTGAAGCTTGTTTTTGACCTGGGCATCAAGCACATTGATAATGTCACCCAGATATTTCGGGCCGAGAATGCTCAGGAATGAGCCGACTGCAGCACATATAACGGTGAAAACCGCTGCAAGCTCCTTGCCCTTGAGAAGTGCCATAAGCTTCTTTGCCGTACCCATAAAATCGGCAGGCTTTTCTTTTTCTGTGCGTGAACGGTCGTGATAGGCGGCATATTTTTCGTGTTTTTTAAGTCTGCGCTTTTTTTCAGCCATTACAATGCCACCTCCTCAGAAATCTGTGAGTGATAAATTTCACTGTAAACACTGCAGCTTTCCATAAGCTCACTGTGCTTGCCTATGCCTGCAACTCTGCCCTCATCGAGCACAACAATTTTGTCTGCATCTATAATTGTGCCCACGCGCTGAGCAACTATAATAACGGTTGCATCTATATTTTCTCTCAGAGCCTTGCGAAGAAGGGCATCTGTTTTAAAGTCAAGAGCTGAGAAGCTGTCGTCAAAGATATAGACCTCTGCCTTTCTTGTGAGGGCTCTTGCAATTGAAAGACGCTGCTTCTGTCCGCCTGAAAGGTTGGTGCCGTTCTGGCTGAGAACTGAATGAATGCCGTCGGGAAGCTTGTCCACAAATTCGGCACTCTGTGAAATTTCCAGAGCCTTGCGAATATCCTGCTCAGTGGCGTTTTCGTCACCGTAAAGAAGATTTTCTTCAATTGTACCGCTGAAAAGCACTGCCTTCTGAGGCACAAGTGCAATGCGTGAGTGAAGGTCATCCTGGCTGAGCTTTCTCACGTCAACACCGTCAAAGAGCACTGCGCCCTTTGTTACATCATAAAAACGGGGAATAAGGTTTGCAATTGTGGTTTTGCCACTGCCCGTTGAGCCTATTATGGCTGTCACCTTGCCCCTTTCGGCGGTGAAAGACACATCCGTGAGCACATAGCTCTGCGCGTCCTCATAGCCGAAGCACACATCACGCAGCTCAACCTCGCCCTTCATAGCTTCGTTGACACTTTCAGCATTTTCAGGGTCGCTGATAACAGGCTCAAGGTCAAGAACCTCGATGATTCTGTTGGCAGAAATTTTTGCTCTGGGCACGATAACAAACATAGCCGCTGCCATTGTGACGGCAGAAACTATCATAATCATATAAATAACAAATGCCTGAAGGTCGCCTATGGCGCTCATGAGCTTTGCGGCATCGTTTATGTAATGAAGAGAATCAAGATTTTTTGCCGCAACCATAATAAGACAGTCAAGAGCACAGATAACAAGCACAATGCATATGGGGATAAGCACTGACATAATGCGCTGGAACTTAAGTGTGATTGCAGAGAGACTTTCGTTCTTTTCGTCAAATTTTGCATCTTCATATTCACTGCGGTTAAAGGCCTTGATGACTCTTATGCCTGTGAGCTTTTCTCTGATAAAACGGTTGACGGCATCAACCAGCTTCTGTCTTTTTCTGAAAAGAGGAATAACGAACTTCAGCACTATTGCCGCGATAACACCGATAATTGGGATAACGGCAAAGATAATTGTTGCAAGCTTCGGGTTAAGAATGAATGCCATAAGCACACCGCCCACAAGCATTACAGGCACGGAAATAATCATGCGAAGACCCTGAAGCACAAAATCCTGCACAACCTTGACATCGTTTGTGCAGCGCGTGATAAGAGATGGCGTGCCCACCTTATCAATGTCGCTCTGGGATAAATCCTCAACCTTAAGAAAAATCTCGCGGCGAAGAAGCTTTCCGTATTCTGCGGCGGTTTTGCTTGAAAAGTAGCTGTTGAGCACAGAGATAATAACGCCTATGGCAGACACTATCATCATAAGCATGCCTATTCTTTTAATATATTCCACATCCTCATTTGCAATACCGTTATTGATGATAGCCGACATCATCATAGGCAGCACAAGGCTGGCGCCGTGTGAAAGCACGACGAAAATCATAGCCGCAAAAGCAGGCTTTTTAAGATGTTTCAGATACTTTATTAGTCTAATCAAAACTCGTTCCTCCTGAAAAAATACACACAATCAGACAATTATATAACAGTATAGCAAATCAATATGAATAATGTGTAAACCAAATATATCGATTTTATCTTAAAATAATTAAATTGCGACCTGCCGTAAGACAAGTCGCATTGATTTTATTATGCTTCGGGGAGCCACACCCTCATCTGGGTTTCGCCCCTGTTACCCCAGAGGTAATAGGGCACTGCTTTGAGTGTGCAGCTTTGCTTTTCAGCTTTTGTGAAGGAATAAAGCTTTTCTGATGTGTGTACTCTTATACCCTGTGCCGTTACCGAGAGAGTGCCGCCATGGAAAGAGGACTCTGACACTGCCTTTTCGCCCTCAGCGCAAAGCCTCAGGGACAGCACATCGCCGTCATTATCCACACCCTCAAAGCAATAAACGAGAGGGCCTCTCATAATTGCCGCATAGCCTGAAAGAGCAGGAATTCTGCTTGAGGGATAGACGGTTTTCACCTCACCGTCGAGAGTGAGCACCACATCATCACCACTGCAGACGGTGAGATATGCATATGCATCTTTAACCTCAGCCTTTGCAGGACTGCCGTTTAGCTCAAGGCTGAATTTTTCACTCCAGGCAGGAATACGCACTGCAATTCTGCCACCGTTTATCACACGGTATTTAACCGTAAAGCCATAGGGATATTCTGTTTCACAGATGAGGCTGACACCGTTTTCAAAGGTAACTCTGCCTGCGGCAAACAAATTGCAATAAGCGATGTCGCCCTTTTCGGTGTATGCATATCTGCCAAAGGAGGATATGAGCCTTGCCACATTAGGCGGACAGCAGGCACAGGTATACCATTCAGGGCGCTGCGGGAGTGCGTGTCTGTGAGTCACAGCTTTGCCGCTTATTCCCGGAATGACCTCAAGAGGGTTAACATAAAAGAAGCGCTTTCCCGAAAGGGACATACCTGCCAGTACCGTATTATAAAAGGCTCTTTCCATAATGTCGGCATATTCGCCCCTGACTTCGTTTGAGAGCATCTTCAGCATAAAGAACATAAGGCCGATTGATGCGCAGGTTTCGGCATAAACAGTGTCGCCGGGCAGATCATAATCCACAGTGAAGGCTTCGCCGTGTACCGTTGAACCGATGCCGCCGGTTATATACATTCTGCGCTGTGTTATGCTCTCGCACAGAGTCTTGCAGGCTTTTTTCAGGCTTTCGTCACCTGTTTTTTCTGCAAGGTCCGCCATAGCTGTGTAAAGATAAACTGCTCTTACACTGTGACCCACAGCATCCTTCTGCTCTCTGACAGGGGCGGCACTCTGCTGATATTCGTGGTTTCTGCCGTCACCGTTCCACACTGTCCAGCTGCGACTCTGTCTTTCTTTTTCATAGTAGTGAGGGTCAACGCCTCTGATGTCAATGAAATGCTTTGCCAGCTCAAGATACTTTTCGTTGAGGGTGGCATCATAAAGACGAAGAAGTGCAAGCTCTATTTCGGGATGTCCCGGGTACCCCTTATGACCTGCCTCAATAAACACCTTATAGATATGCTCCGCGTTTTTTTCCATAACACGAAGAAGCTTATCCTTGCCCGTAGCCTCATAATAAGCAACGGCGGCTTCTATCATATGTCCGCTGCAATAAAGCTCGTGACCCTCTAAGATGTTTGTCCAACGCTTGTCTTTATCCTTAATGGTGTAATAGGTGTTGAGATAGCCGTCATCGTCCTGAGCCTGAGCGATAATATCAATGAGTCTGTCGGCAGTTTCCTCAAGCTTTTCATCGGGAAAAATTGCAAGACTGTATGCCACTGCTTCAAGCCACTTTGCAGCATCGCTATCCTGAAAAACCATGCCGTAAAAGCCGTCACCCGCATCCTCACCGCGAAGGGCCTTGCCTGCGTTAATAAAGTTATCTATAACGTGGCTTTTTTCTATATCGGGAATATTGTCTGAGAGCACCTCATACTGATAGGGAATAACCTCATTTTTTATCAGGCGCTGATATTCGCCGATGAATGAATCTGCTTTATAATTTTTAACCGGAATTGATTTCATATTATTTCACAAACATTTCTATAAATTCGTTGATTTTGCTTTCGTACTTTTCGGGTGCGATAAGATAGCTTTCTGCGTGGTCTGCACCTTCAACAATAAGCTTATCCTTATAGGGTGCGCCACAGTTGTCATAAAGCTGATGCACCATATATGTGGGCACAAACTTATCCTTATCACCGTGGATAAAGAGCATCGGCACCTTTGCTCTTGTGACTGCATCAAGGGCATTTGTATCCTTTTGGAAATCGTAGCCTGCTCTTGCAAGATTTTTGCCTGAAAGATAGGGGATGAGAGGCTTCTTCGGTACGCCGAGAGATTCGAGCTTATAGGTGAATTCATCAAGCGCCGAGGTGTAGCCGCAGTCTGCTATGGTGAATTTAACATTTTCAGGGAGTTTGCCGGAACCGGTCATAAGCATAACAGTTGCACTGCCCATGGAGATGCCGTGGAGAATGATTTTTATATCCTTGCCAAAGGTGTTGTTCATAAACTCAAGCCAGTCAAGACAGTCTCTTGACTCAAAGGAGCCGAAACCTACATACTGACCCGTGCTGCTGCCTGCGCCCTGGTGGTCAACAAAGAAAAGATTATAGCCAAGCTCTTCAACATAGTGCTTTGCATAATAGCACCACTCACCCTTGCCCTCACTTCTGTAGCCGTGTGAGCCGAAAACGAAAACCTTGCTCTTTTTCTTAGGCTTCAGGTGATAGCCCACAAGCCAGTTGCCGTCTTTGTTGAGAAGATTATATTTATCATAGCCGTAATTTTCTATCCACGCCTTGCACTCGTCTGACACAGAAGAATAGTCGGCCGCCTCATTCTGGCTTATCTTTTTGCCCAGAGCCTTGGGAATTTCAAAATCTGCGTGAATCAGCGCCCTGTATGCCCACTCATTGAAAGCATAAAATGCGGCAGCGCCTGCACCTGCAAGAGTGCCTAA
>JAZNUW010000128.1:0-2894 GCA_045592465.1 Acutalibacteraceae bacterium
AATAAAATAACACTGAAGCCGTAAGGCTTCAATAACACTTTTGATTTATCAAAAATATCACTGCAAATTTATATTTGCAATATCACTTAATACTCTCCGAAGAAAATATTTTCACTTTGGCATAATTACCTTCAAAGCATATAACCCACTATGACACTTTCAAGCCGAAAGTGTCACTTTTTATATAAAAAAATCGGGAGCACTTCATTACAAAGTGTCTCCCGATAATTTTATCTGTCCTTAGCAACCTCACTCATTGAGTGAGGTGATTTCTTTATACAAGCTCAGTGGGCCAGCCTTCGGTGTTGATGCCGTTATTTTTGAGAATAGCGCAAACAAGCTTGAAAATGTTGTTGATTAAATTTGAAATGAAACCCATAATATTTCCTCCGTCTGTTTAATATTCCGTGATTTTTCTCACAAGCTTATTCTACACAACATCTGCTTAAATGTCAAGAAAAAACAAGCCCCGCTTTGTGCGGGGCTCATCTGCGCTTTAATTATTCAGCGGGGAAAAGGTCTTCGTTGAAGTTTGAAACGTCAACGCCAGCTGACTTGAGAATGCTGAGAACCATGTCATAGATGCTTTCAAGAATGTTCTTAATGAAATCCATTGTAATATCCTCCGTAAATTTAATATTCTTGTGTTGTCCACACCTTTTATTTTACATAAAATGAATTGTTTGTCAATATTTTTAAGCATATTTCTGCATTGTTAACAATTTCAGAGAAAAAATAAACCCCGCTTTATAGCAGGGTTTATATTCATTTAATTATTCACCGTCTGTTTCGGGCTTTTCGATTTCACCGGGAACTCTGTCTGTGTTGAGACCGAAGAATTCGAGAATTCTAGTGATAAAATCGATGATTGCGTTATAGAAATCTGCAAAGAAATCCATAGTGTGTTCCTCCATATATAAATTATTGTAACTATATGATAACCTTTTTTTATCTGATTGTCAACGATATATAAAATTATTAACAATTTAGTGCTGTTTGAGAATTATAAATAGTGCTTCAATTTGCAGAAATCTATTGTATTTTTTTCGGTTTTATAGTAGAATTTAAACCGTATCACTATGAACTTACAGAGGTAAAAAATGGCAGATAAAGAATTTCTGGAATTAAGACGAAAGATAATAGAAAAAGACTTTCAGCACATGAATGATAAGCAGAAGCAGGCAATATTTCAGGTCAAGGGCCCTGTGCTTATTCTTGCAGGTGCCGGCAGCGGAAAGACAACGGTTATTGTTAACCGAATTGCAAATATAGTCAAATACGGCGATGCATATAACAGCAAGGAATGTGCCTTTGAGCCGTCAGTGAGAGACCTGCGCAGCATGAGAGCATATCTTGACGGTGATGAAAGTGTGCTCTTTGATATTGAAGATTTGCTCAGCGTCAACCCTGCGCGCCCCTGGCAGATTCTTGCCATTACCTTCACCAACAAGGCTGCAAACGAGCTTAAGGAGCGTCTTGAAAAAATGCTGGGTGAAGAGGCAAAGGATATCTGGGCATCAACCTTCCACTCGTCATGTGTGAGAATACTTCGCCGTGACGGTGAGGTACTTGGCTACACAAAGCATTTCACTATTTATGACACAGATGATTCAAAACGTCTTATAAAAGAATGTCAGAGACAGCTCAATATTTCTGAAAACACTATTTCATATAAGGCAATCATCGGCGAAATCAGCAAGGCAAAGGATAATCTTATTTCGCCCGAAGAATATGAGAAAAAGGCTTTTGGTGAAAAGGATGCGCGTATGCAGAAGATAGCTGCCTGCTATAAGATGTATCAGAGTGAGCTGAAAAAATCAGATGCTATGGATTTTGACGATATCATTGTCAACACGGTGAATCTTCTTGAAAAATACAGCGATGTGCGAGAGTACTATCAGAAAAAGTTCAGATATATTATGGTCGACGAATATCAGGATACCAACCATGCTCAGTACAGATTAACAGAGCTTCTTGCAGGTGCTCACAGAAACATCTGCGTTGTTGGTGACGATGACCAGAGCATATACCGTTTCAGAGGTGCCACAATTGAAAATATTCTTTCCTTTGAGCATCGCTATGCAGAAAGTCAGATTATCCGTCTTGAGCAGAACTACCGTTCAACCCAGACCATTCTTGACGTGGCAAACGAGGTTATATCAAACAACCGCAAGCGTAAGGGCAAGAGTCTGTGGACATCAAATCCGGGTGGCGATAAAGTTGTTGTCAACACTGCCTATGACGAAAGCGACGAGGCAAAGTTTATTGCTGAAACAATAGAAGAGAATGTGGCTTCGGGCAAATTCGGCTTCAGTGACCATGCAGTGCTTTACAGAATGAACGCACAGTCAAACTTTATTGAAAAGGTTCTTGTCAGAGCGGGTATTCCTTACAGAATTATCGGCGGTCACCGTTTCTATGAAAGACAGGAAATCAGAGACGCAATTGCATATCTGACAGTTGTCAACAATCCCAGCGATAATATAAGGCTGCGCAGAATTGTCAACGTACCGAAAAGAGGTATAGGCGAGGCAACGCTCAACAAGGCTGCAGAAATATCCGTAGGTCTTGGCATAAGTATGTTTGAGGTTTTCAGACAGGCTGAAGAGTTTGATGCACTCAGAAGAAGCGCTAAAAAGCTTATGGGCTTCTGCGATATGATAGATGAAATACGAGAGAGCCTTGACAAGGTGCCTCTTGATGAGCTGTTTTCAGAGATAATTCACAAAACACAGTATCTCGGCCACCTTCGTCTTGATAAGGAAAAGGGTGAGGAAAGAGAAGAAAACATTTATGAGCTTATCTCCAACCTTAAAACCTATGAGCAGGAAAACGAAGAGGGCAATCTTTCAGGCTTCCTTGAGGAAGTTGCCCTTATGACAGACATCGATAAC
>JAZNUW010000129.1:0-12172 GCA_045592465.1 Acutalibacteraceae bacterium
GCTTTTCCCGTAAAAAATTCACAGGCAAGCACAGCCTGAGCCACAAGCATATAAAGTCCCGTAACACCCTTTATGCCATTTTCTTTGCCAAGGCGCACAAGAGTTGTTTCCAGAGGATTATAAACCGCATCAATTATGCCCTTAAGACAAGGAAAGAGCGACGGGTCAATTGCAGCTGTTTCGTTATTCGGATACATTCCGCAGGGAGTTGTGTTGATTATGTAGTCACAGTCCTTATGAAGAATGTGTGCATTTTCATAATTCACTTCGCCGCTTCTGCTGACGGTTATAATCTCCCTTGCGCCAAGAGATTCGGCAACAGCATTTGCTGTTTTTGATGTACCTCCCGAGCCAAGGATAAGCACCTTACTGCCATTTAAACTGAAGCCTGCTTTTTCAATAAGGGCCTTCATACCGCCGAAATCAGTGTTATAACCGTAAAGCTTTCCGTCACGACACACAACAGTATTCACTGCACCGATTTTTTCAGCATTCTCATCAATGAAATCGAGATAAGGAATAACTGCTGATTTATAGGGTATTGTCACATTTATACCGAGAAAATCTTTCTCTTTCATAAATGCATCAAGGTCACCTTTTGCAATTTCTTTTATTTCATAGGTGTAATCAGCTATGCTTTCGTGAATTGCCTTTGAGAAGCTGTGGCCTAATTTTTCACCGATAAGTCCGTATTTCATATCATTCACCGAGCCATAAATTGCCGTAGCGTGTTGCCAGCAAATCACAAAGGGTAATGGCAGTGATGCTGTCTATGACAACCCTTGCTCTGTGGATAATTGCAGGGTCGTGTCTGCCCTTAAGTGATAAAACTGCATCTTCGTTTCTGATAAAATCCACTGTTTCCTGCTGTTTGAAAATTGAGGGCGTAGGCTTTATGGCCGTAGAAAAAATTATAGGCATACCGTTTGTGATGCCACCGTTGATGCCGCCGTTATTGTTGGTTTTGGTTTCAATTCTGCCCTCATTCATAAAGAAGGAGTCATTTGCCTGACTGCCCTTCATATTGGCGAAAGCAAAGCCTGCACCGAATTCAATTCCCTTGACAGCCGGAATTGAGAAAACAGCGTGAGAGAGCATGCTTTCCACTGTGTCAAACCAAGGCTCACCTACGCCTGCCGGAATGCCTGTTACTGCTGTTGTCAGGGTGCCTCCCAGGCTGTCGCCCTCATTTCTCGTGCTTTCAATGGCGCTTATCATATCCTTGCCTGCCTTTTCGTCTAAAACAGGCATTTCAAGCTCACTGAGAAGAGCTATATCTTTATTAATATCATCAAATTCTCTGTCTTTGATGCCACCGCAGGAAGCTATGTGTGTGCCGATTTCTATGCCTTTTTTGCTCAGCGCCTTAAGGCAAATAGCGCCTGCTGCAACTATGGGAGCAGTTATTCTGCCTGAGAAATGACCTCCGCCTCTGTAGTCCTGAAAACCTGCATATTTGCACTGAGCAGTGAAATCTGCGTGTGAAGGTCTTGCAAGATCCTTTGTGGCAGAATAGTCCTTGCTGTGCTGGGATGCATTTTCTATCATGAGTGCTATAGGCGTACCTGTAGTTCTGCCTTCAAAAACACCGCTTAATATTTTAACCTTGTCTGCTTCTCTTCTTGGTGTGGATATAGAATTTATACCCTTGCGCTTTTCCATCTGAGAAGCAATAAATTCTTCATCAACCTCAATGCCCGGTGCAATTCCGTCAAGCACACAGCCTATAGCCGCACCGTGACTTTCACCGAAAAGAGTTATGCTGATGTTATTACCGAATGTGTTTTTCATTTTAGTTACCTCAAAGAAGCTTTCTGAGCTCATCGAGCGTCATTTCTTCAAATCTGAATGTGCCGATTTCGTCACATTTAACTGTGGTTACGCTCTTGCCTGCTGATTTTTTATCATGGCTGAGAGCTTCAAAAACCTTCTCTTTATCATATTCATATTCTGTGGGCAGTCCCACATTTCCGAGAGCAGCGAGCATCTTTTCTCTCACATTTTCACTGCACATAGGCAGCATGCCAAGAGCAACACATTCACCGTGATAAAGCTCGCCGTACTCTGCCGAGGCTTCAATTCCGTGGCCTATGGTGTGACCGAAGTTGAGCACCTTTCGAAGTCCCGTTTCTTTTTCGTCCTGCTGAACAACATATCTTTTGACCTTGAGTGAGCGCTCAATAATTTCTTCAATGTGATTCATATAGTCATCACCAAGGAAAAGCTCAAACAAAGCCTTGTCGAAGTTTGCACCCATTTTTATGCTCTCTGCCATTCCGTTTGCAACCTGTCTCTTCGGCAGTGTACTGAGCACATCAGGGTCAATAATAACCTTTTTCGGCTGATGAAACGCACCGATTATATTTTTGATTTTGCCAAGGTCTATAGCAGTTTTTCCGCCGATTGAGGAATCCACCTGAGATAAAAATGTGGTGGGGATATTATAAAAATCAATGCCTCTCATATAGGTTGCGGCGGCAAAGCCTGCCATATCTCCCGCAACACCGCCGCCAACGGCAATAACAGCATCCTTTCTCGTGAAGGAAGCGTCCATAAGTGTCTGGCAGATTTGTCTGTAGGTATCGAAATTTTTGCTCTTTTCTCCCTCGGGAAAAACGAAAATATGACTTTCCTCAAAGCACTGTGCAACTGTGTTTGCATATTCATCGGGTACACCCGAATCAGTGACAACAAGCACCTTTCTGCCTTCGGGTATACCAAGGAGCTCGCCTGCTTTTTTCAGCGCTCCCCTTTCGAGGATAATGTCATAGGAATCCTTGCCTAAATCAAGGGGTATTATCATAATCTGTCACCTCAGATTTTGCTGTTTTCGTTAAAGGTACCTATCATTTTAAGCTTATCGCAGCACTCGGCAAGCTCTTCCATCATATACTTGCCGCGGCGTGAGGACTGCAGATCCCCCTTAAGCTCAACATAGAAATAATAAGTCCAGATTAGGTCTTTCATAGCACGGCTCTTGATGTGTCTCATTGAATAGCCGTGATGACCGATTATATTAATTGCATGGGCAAGTGCACCTGCTTCATCGGGGACTGTAAACACTATAATTGAGTGGTCCTTTTTCTCCTTTGAAAGAGTACGGCTGACAACAACAAAACGTGTTGTGTTGTCACTTGCCTCATTTATGTTTTCTCTGATAATATCAAGAGAATAAAGCTCTGCAGTTTCTCTTGATGCAATTGCAGCCTTGGTTATGTCACCTGCTTCGGCAACAAACTGAGCCGCCTTAGCCGTGTTGACACAGGAGGTAGATTTATATCCCTGATTTCTTATATATAAGGCACACTGGTCAAGGGCCTGTTGATGAGAAATAACCTCTTTGATGTCACTCTCTTTTGCCCCTTTAAGACCGATAAGATTATGTCTTATATCAAGGGAATAAACACCGTTGACATAGAGTGAGCCCGAGAAAAGCAGGTCAATTACCTGACCGACCTCACCTGCTCTGCTGTTTTCAATGGGAATAACTGCACTTTCGCACTCCCCTTTTTCAACTGCTTCATAAGCTGATTTAAAATCGGGATAAGCTATTCTGTTGCCGTCAGGGAAAATTCTGCCCGCTGCTATATGTGCAAAGGCTCCCTCAACACCGCTGTAAGCAATATTGGCACCTGACAGAATGCGATGCTGATAACGCTTTGAAATATCCATGGTGCTTCTGATGAAGGGCACATAATATTCCTTTATTTCTTCGTCTTCAACGTTATCAATATTGCTTCTTATAAGCTGGTCTTCTCTTGATGCGTCAAAAACAGGAAGACCTCTTTCCATTTTATATTCGGCAATTTCCTTGACTGCCTTCATTCGTTTTTCAAACAAGACAGCAATTTCCTTGTCAGCTTCGTTTATTATTTTTCTTGCTTCCAGCAATTTATCCATAGCTTTAACCTCAGATCAAGTTATATTCTTCTGCAAGCTTCCTGAAAGCAGGAAGTGAACGTCTTATCATATCCTCACTCACACAGTAGGAAAGTCTTACATATCCGGGGAAACCGAAGGAATCACTGGGGACTAAGAGAAGATCGTATTTCTTTGCGCTTTCACAGAAATCTGTTGCTGAGGCTATGGGTGACTTCATAAACAGATAGAAGGCTCCGTCAGGCTTTGCGGTTTTGAAGCCGTATTCACTGAAGGCATCAAGAAGAATGTCTCTGTTTTTCTTATAGGCGTTTATATCACCTGTGTAGCCTACACATTTTCTTATAACAAACTGCATCATTGAGGGTGCGCAGACATAGCCGAGGCTTCTGCCTGCACCGCATATTGCCTTATAAATAAGCTCAAAGCTTTCAACCTCTGAGGGCACAAGAATATAACCGATTCTGTCACCGCGAAGTGAAAGTGATTTGCTGAATGAGTAGCACACAATTGTGTTGTCATAATATTTTGTTAGGAAAGGCACCTTAGTGTCATCATAAACAAGCTCGCGATAAGGCTCATCACTGATAAGGAAAATACTCTTGCCGTATTCCTTCTGCTTTTTTTCGAGAATGGCGCACATGCCCTTGATTATCTCTTCACTTGCAACAACACCGCTGGGGTTATTGGGTGAATTGAGCACAACTGCCTTTGTGTTGGGAGTTATAGCCTTTTCAAAAGCCTCAAGATCAATTGTCAGGTCTTCTGACTTGCATCTGACCTCAATAGGCTTTGCACCCTGAGAGGTTATGAATACTTTGTACTCGGGGAAGTAGGGCGCAAAAATTATAATTTCGTCGTCCTTTTCTGTCAGTGCTCTGAAGGTGATACAAAGAGAAGCAGCAGCACCGCAGGTCATATAAAAATTGTTCATTGTGAAGCTTGTGCCGAAGCGCTCATTAAGATTATCAGCAATAGCCTGTCTTGTGCCGTTGTCACCCACTGCAGATGTGTAGCCGTGAAGCTCGCATGTAGGCATATTGAGTGTGAGCTCTCTGATTGTTTCATTCACTATTTCGGGGGCAGGCACACTGGGGTTGCCAAGGCTGTAATCATAGACATTTTCTTTGCCTATTTCAGCAGCTCTCTTTTTACCGAATTCAAAAATCTCTCTTATTACAGAGCTTTTTGCACCAAGTTCATACATTTCATTTGATACCATAATAATCACCGTCTTTTTTCTGTCGGGGAGTCTTTCCCTGAACAATAATAAGAAATATTATACACCTATTTATAATTAAGTGTCAATTAATTTTGCATATTTTTAGTTTGGTTGAATGTTTATGTAACAGCTAACTTTAACTCTTTAAAGCTTTAAATCTTTAAATTGAAATGATTATAGCACAGACATAAACAAAATGCAAGTGTTTTTTCATATTTTTATATCAAAAAAAGAGCACAGATGTCTGTGCCCTTTTTATCATTTTTTTCAGTTTGCTCTCTGAGCTGCGTAATTGATACCGACAGATTTCTTAAAGAGCATATAGTCATACTGAGGTCTCCACTGGTCGCCGAGAACTGTGTCTTTGAAGCCATCTTCGTCAGCAGCAACATTTATCTCAGTTACACCCTTGAGCTCTCCGCCCTCTTTATAGACGGTGTCCCAGAATGCGTGGTGACCGATGTGATTTACACTTTCGGGAATGTAAAGATATGCCAGAACCTGATTATAGCTGAAAGCGTCTGAACCGATATATTCAAGACCCTCAGGCAGTGAAAGATAAATTTCACCAAGATCCTCTTTATCTGTCAGCGCTGTGTCAGCAACATCCTCTGCCTTATAGCTGTAGATGTTGTCAAGTGAAGGTGTATTGCTCCATTCACCGGGCTCGTGCAGCTTGAAGAAGCCGAGAGTTTCAACCTTTTTGAGACCTTCGGGAAGATAAATTTCTCTGAGGTTTGTGTATGCGAATGCAAGCTCACCGACTGTTTCAACTGTTGACGGCAGAACATAGGTCTGAATCTTCTGTATGTATTCTTCTGTGGAAGTCACACGGTTAAGCTCTTCGCTGATGCCGTATTTTTCACGAAGATACTGGTCGTGATTGCAGGGATAATTCATAACAACTGTCTTATCCTTGTTATAGAGAACACCGTCAACATCACAGTAATTAGGATTGTTTTCGTCAACCTCTATTCTCTCAAGTGACCAGCATGAATAGAATGCTTTTGAATCAATATATTCAACATCGGGGCCGATATTTATAACCTTGACGGTACCGTCACAGTTCAGCGCATAAGGGCCGACTGATGTAACCTTGTTTGCAGTATCCTTATCAATATTGAAGTTTGTGTAAGGATCGGAATTGCCCTCATCATAGCTGACAGCTGAAAGATAGTCGATATCGAGCTCACTGATGAAGCCTGTGTTGCTGAACTTTGAAAGAGTGTAGCCTGTATCGTTCTTTTCATATTCAAAGGTTTCATTCTGAACGGTTCTGATACTGAAATACATTGAAAGTGAAACAGCAACAAGAATTACAAGAGTAAGCAACACCTTTTTAGCTGTGTAGTTTTTAAAGGGTTTGTTGATATGAGGAGCTGCAAGACCCTCTACCTGATAAGTCCAGATTTCGTCGTCGGGAATATTGAGGTTGATTTCAGCATCAACAACGCGTGATTCTGTGTTAGCAGCATCTGCAGTGCCAAGAGGCTTCATTGATTTTTCTTTTTTCTTACTCATATTCTCGCCTCCTTAACCTAAATATGCGCCTTTGGTTGAAGCGCCCTCTTCGGCGGCCTTTCTTTCCGTAACTTCGGCACGGCGTTTAAGCACTTCCATAACCATATTCTGCTTTTTGCTGTCGTAATCCCAGAAAAGATAGGGAATTGTCATAAGAGCAAAACCGATAACGTCAACAATAATGGGGATAACGATAATGCTTCTTCTGGAAGCATCGATGAAGAGTACCTCCCAGTTACTGTTGAAGCCGTATTTAAGCAGGAAGAGAGGAATAAGAAGACCTACAAATGAAGTAATGGGGCCTGTGAACCAGCCGAAAATACCTGCAAAACTTTCAAGTCTTTCGCCTGAAAGATACATCTGATAGTCACCGATTCTGACGTTCATATCGTGACCTGCTGTGGTGGGGATAGTCTTTGTCATTTCCATAAAGAAGAGAACTACAACACAGATAGTACCGCAAATCATAAGATTGTCACCGCAGAACCACATTGCAGCAGCAATAATTGCGTTGCCTATTGCTCGTGATAACTGATAGAAAATCATAATCTGTCTGTATGAGAATCTCTTGAGGAAATAGGGTGCAAAGAAATCGGGCGGAGTACCTGCAAATGAAACAAGAGCAACGATAAGGCTGTAGGGAAGACCGCTCAGACGGAATGTGTAGAGATAGAGAATTGTAACCAGGGGAAGCATACCGTTACCGAGTGAGTCGATAAGACCAACAATTGTGTTGATGAGAAGATACTTGTTTCTGAGTACGCCGAACATGCCGTCCCAGAACTTGATCTGAGGCTTCTGTTCAATCGGCGGCTGAGGAATTCTTTCTTTGATTCTGCCTGCAAAAAGCATTGTCAGCGAAGCAAAAACGATAAATGTTACAGGAATAACATATCTGTAAAGGTTAATATCTGCCCACTCATGACGAAGTGCGCCAACAACGGCGGGAAGAATAATTGCAAGTATTGAATGGAAAATGTGTGAAATCTTTACAGGGTAGCTGCGCACATAAATTCTTTCCTGAAGATTGGGGCTGATGCTCTTTGTGCAGGTTTCCAGGTTGTTTGCGAAGCCGAAAACGTTATATGTTGCAAAAAGAAGGTTTGCAACCCATACTCTTGTTGCAACATCGGGGATGTTATAAACAGGCAGCCAACCGATGAGTATAACCATAATGCACTTGGGAACAACGTCACAGTAAAGTGAATATTTATATCTGCCGTATTTTGGAAGAAGCTTCTTGCGCCAGAAAATGTTTCTTGCGCCGACCCATCCGGTGTAAAGGAAGTGGGTACCGAAGGTCTTGAAGCAGGCCGTGGCACTCATACCCTCAAGGCCGTTGAGATATGTAATAAAGGTGCCCGACTGATTAAACAGCAGTGAATAGTCAAATAGTATGGTCGATATACCGAATAGCATCATTCCCACATAAACACCGTAGAATTTTCTTTCTGTCTTTTTGGGAAGGAAGCCGAGATTATCACAAACAACCCACCACATAAGTGCAGAAATATATCCCAGAGGCATATTGAGTATGCCGATAACCGAGAATGTGAGATAAGGCAGCTTATAGTGGTGCATGATAAGATAACATGCTGACCAGAAGCCTATGTATTCAAGTACCTTTGAGCCTGCGTAGTTACTGCCGACTGCAACAACTACGTCTTTATACTCCTTATAGGGAACATATTTGCCCTCGGCAGGAGTATTCCAGTGTGTTTTGATTTCGGTAAAGAAGGATTTTACCGTACCAACAACACCGCCGCTTTTGTTTTCTTCCATAGTTTATTTCCTCCTTTTGTGTTAGATATATATTATAACACAGAAATGTGCAAAGGTCAATCTAAAACAGAGCAATTTAAACAAAACAAAGAAAAACAATGGCAATTATATGGAAAAAGTCAACATATATGAAACAAATTCATCACGATAAACAGTTCATTAAAAATATTAATTTTTCTTGATTTTTATATATGCAGATGCTATAATTGTCAAGTAAATCCAATTTGAAAGGTGAAGTGAAAAATGTCAGACTGTCTTGTAATTGCTCACAGAGGCGCCAATAAATATGCCCCTCAGAACACCCTCCCTGCTTTCAAGAGAGCAGTTGAAATCGGTTGCGATGGTTTTGAAACAGATGTGCACATCACAAAAGACGGCAAGATTGTTCTTTGCCACAACTACACAATTGATGAAACATCAAACGGCAAAGGCCTTATTGCAGACAAAACTCTTGCAGAGCTTAAGAGCTACGACTTCGGCTCATATTTCAACAAAAGATTTGAGGGTACTGAAATTCCCACAATTGACGAGTTCCTGTCATTTGTTGAAACAACTGATATTTCTGTGCTTAACATTGAAATCAAAAGCCCGAAGGAAAACGAAACTGCAATTGTCAGAGAAACAATCAAGGCTGTTAAGGAGCACGACCTTTTTGACAAGCTTCTTATTTCTTCTTTCGATCCCAAGCTTCTTATTGAGGCAAAGCAGATAGATAAAAACTGCAAAACAGGCTATCTTTACGGCCCGAATCACGCCATTACATACCGCATTATGTGGCAGCCCTTCAAGTTTGCAAAATCAATCGGATGTGACGCAATTCACCCCCACTGTTTGTATGTAAATAAAAAGTACGCCGAGGCTGCACACGCAGCGGGTCTTATGCTCAACCCGTGGACAGTTGACGTTGAGCTTTATATAAATAAAATGCTTGACTGTGAGGTTGACAGCATTATCACAAACTATCCCGATGTGACAGGCGGACTCATTGAGGCAAGAAGATAACTCAGAAATTAAAAGAGGTAATACGCTCAGGTATTACCTCTCTTTTTTATATTCACTTTATTCTTCGTTCTGCTTTTTCACATAGCCGATAATTATAAACAGAAGTCCGAGGCAGGCTATGTATGGCACAGGCCACCAGAGCACTCCCGTTTCGGGGATAATATCTTCCTTATCCTTATCGGGCTGCGTTGTGGGTTCATCAGGCGGCGGTGTGGGACCTTTGTTGATAACGTGATAGGTTATGCCCTCGAGTGAAACACTCACACTATATCCCTGAGGAACATCTTTTTCGGTCAATGACCAGTTTTTGCTGC
Source organism: Acutalibacteraceae bacterium (assembly GCA_045592465.1). Classification (GTDB taxonomy): domain Bacteria; phylum Bacillota; class Clostridia; order Oscillospirales; family Acutalibacteraceae; genus UBA6857. The sequence goes on from JAZNUW010000129.1 coordinate 9,721, forward strand.
CGTCAAGGTCTGTCCACTCATAACGCCAGGAGTTTTCGTCGCTGAGCACAACAGTTTCATAAATTTCACCGTCGCAAAGAAGCTCAACCACTATGCTGTCGGGTCTTGAAATGCCGCTGTCATTTTTCCAGGTTTTAAGCACCTTTCTTGTTACGGTGTCTTTCTGCTGCTCCTTGTCATATTTGGGACTGAGCTCCAGGTTATAAATTTCTTCACCGTCAGCGCCTTGTGACGGAACTGAAAAGAGTATGCTTTCAGGTGTATAAGTCACACCGTCAAGGGTTACGCTTTCACCTGTGAGAAGATAAATTCCCTGCTGCGCAACATCAAAACGTACATAACCGTCAGAGTTTGTTTTTTTCTTTGCCACAGGGCTGATTTTGTCGCGTTCAATATAATAAGTGAGAGTTTCTGCGGCAGACGAAAGGGTATCACTGTCGCTGAAATCAAAATCTATTGCATAGTCTTCAAAATCGGCAGTGGAATTTCCTTTTGAATCCATTATCTGATAAAGAGAAAAGGTGCAGCCGCCAACAGGCTTTTTGTCACACTTGAAAACGAGGCTGACACTCATATCTTCAGCACAGGCAGGCACTGCCAGTGAGCAGACTATAATAATCAGGCTGACTGCAAAGCAGCTTATTTTTTTAAGCATTGACATAAATTATCACCCCAATCGGAGATTCGTTTTTATCTGAGCACCATTTATGCACACATAAAAGCCAACCTCAATAATCACTGTATCCCGAGGAAAATCCTCAGGATACAGTTTAAATGAATTATTCTTCTGTTTCTTCGTAATCCCCATCTTCGTTGTCGGCAGACTTGCGCTTGACAATAAAGAATATCACTGCGCCAATTATTAATACAGCGCCGCCAACATAGAAAATAGTTGTACCGATGCCACCTGTTGCCGGAAGAACACTGTCTGCGGCAAAGGCTGTCATACTGAAGACTAACGCAAATATTGTGGCGAGAGTTACGCTTAACACTGATTTGAGTTTATTCATAGATTAAGTTCCTCTCTCATAGAGTTTAAATTATGCTTCGTAAGCCATTCTTTTCTTTGAAACAAGGAGGATAGCTGCGCCTACAACGAGGAGACCGCCAAGCATATAGAACAGGGTTGTACCCATACCACCGGTTTCGGGAAGAAGTGAACCTGCATAGTTCTTAACTGAAGCTGTAAGTGTACCTGCAGTTACATCAGCGGTGAAGCCATCAGCTGAGAGTGCTGTAAGCTGAGGATCATCTGATTCTTCATCATGCTCTGCTGAGATTGTGAATTCGATATCATCAATCTTGTTGTAACCGTCGGGAGCTTTTGTTTCTTCGAGCTTATAATCGCCGTCGTCAAGACGTGACCATGTGAACTTTGCGCCTTCTGCTGTGCCGGCAACTTCATTCCATGTGCCGTCAGCAGCCTTTTTATAAAGGGTAAATTCAGCACCTTCAAGAGCAACGCCGTCTTTATCTGTTTTGTTAACGATTACTTCGTATGTAAATACGATAACCTTGTCAACCTTTGTTTCACCTTTATCATTTGTGTAGGGGTTGTTTGCATATTCAAGATAAACTTCGTTGGGGTTGCCTGCTGCGCCAATCTTTGAATTTGCATTGAGCTTTGCTGTGTATGTAAGAACAACTGTTTCGTTTCCGTCAAGAGTAACACCTGCAGCCTTAAGGTCTGTGCAAACGAAGTCAAGCTTCTGACCGTTCTGTGTAAGAACAAATTTATCTGTTACATCAACACCGTCAAGAACTACCTTGTAGTCACCGTTATAGGTAAGGCCTTCTGAAAGTGTATCGTGGAATGCATAGTAGTATGTGTTATAGTCAGCAACCTTTGCTGAAACTGTACCTGTAATCTGGAAAGGCACGTCATCACCAAGGTCATAGTCAGCTGAGTCCTGCCAGCCTGATGTTGCACCTGTTGTATCGTTTGTATCCTGAACCTTTTTCTCAACAGTGGGAACATCTTCCTTTGTGTTAACCTCGATGTCTTCCTGACCAGCTGTGTCAAGCATTACAAGTGAAACTGAGTCGTCTGAACCTTCATCAGTGTCAGCACCAATTTTTGTTTCAGCGATAAGATAGTAACCCTGGTCAACACCTGTGAACGCATCAGTAGCAGTTGTGTAGTCAGGGGCCATATCCTTGATCAGAGCATAAACATCATCAGCAAAATCTCTGATTTGATCTGCATCAAGATCTTCGATATACTCTACGATGTCTTTCTGTTCGGTCTTGCTGGTAACATTCTGAAGAACTGTTGTATACTTATCATTAAGAGTATAAGCATAATTGTCACCTGAGTTTGTAGCATTAAGGAGTTTATAAGCTGCATATTCTGCACCTGTTGCTCCGCCGTTAATTGTAATGTTAGCTGCAAAAGCTACTGAAGCCATTGCAAAAACCATTACAAGAGCAAGTACTACGCTTGCAATTTTTT
>JAZNUW010000130.1:0-47855 GCA_045592465.1 Acutalibacteraceae bacterium
GTGCCAACGGTTGAAGCAACGGTTACTATCGGCTCGGCAGGCGATGTGCTTATACACATCCCCGTTTATCAGAACGCGAAAAAGAGCGACGGCACCTATGATTTCAGCCACCTTTTCACCTATAGTGAAAGCGAAATAGAGTCCTGCGATTACTTCGTGGCTAACTTTGAAACAACCCTTGGCGGCACCAACGGCAGAAACTACAGCGGCTTCCCTCGCTTCAACTCTCCCGATGCTGTTGTGGACGCGCTTAAGGGTGCGGGTGTGGATTGTCTTCTCACCGCCAACAATCACAGCTATGATACAAACGGCCCCGGAGTGAAGCGCACTCTTGATATTATAGATAAAGCTAAGCTTGACCATACAGGCACAAGAAAGAGCGACGACGAAAAGCAGTACCTTGTTAAAAATATTTCGGGAATTAAATTCGGTATGGTCTGCTATACCTACGAAACACCCACAAGTCAGGGCAGAAAGGCACTCAACGGTCTTGTGGTTGACACCGCAACGGCGCCTCTTATCAACTCCTTTAAGCCTCATAGCCCCGAAGCCTTTTATGAGGAGCTAAAGGCAAATCTCAAAAAAATGAAAAAGGCAGGCGCGGATGTCACCGTTGTTTATATTCACTGGGGTGAAGAATATCAGCTCACACAGAATGCAAAGCAAAAGGAAATTGCCCAGGCACTCTGCGATATGGGTGTTGATGTTATCATCGGCGGACATCCTCACGTTGTGCAGCCTATGGACCTGCTCACATCAACAAACGGCAAGCACAAAACAGTTTGTGTTTATTCTCTTGGCAACTTTGTGTCAAACCAGCGCAGAAATCTTATGGGGCTTAAAACAGGACACACCGAAGACGGTCTGATTTTTGAAATGACCTTCTCAAAATACAGTGACGGCACAGTCACCTTTGACAGTGTCGATGCAGTTCCCACCTGGGTGCATCTTTATTCTGCAAACGGCAAAAAGGTGCATTCCATAGTGCCTCTTGAGGGCAACCTTGACAAGAAGGCAGCCGAGCTCGGCCTTGACAGAACAAGTGACGGACTTGCTCAGGCAAAGGCTTCAATGCAAAGAACAAATGCACTCGTTTCCGAAGGCGAAAAGAAATGCAACGATTATCTTAAATCAATTCCAAAACCTGATGAGGAGTAATTTCCCTGATGAAAAAACTGACGGAAGATAAGAAAATTAAATATCTTACCCTTGCCTATTGCTTTGTCATTCCCTGCTTTGTGGTGCTAATAAGCTATGTCATAAGAGGAATAGAGCCCTTTGGCGGGCGAACACTCTGCTCAATGGACGGCTTTTCACAGTATTACCCTATGCTGATGAATATGGATGAGGCGCTGAAAAACGGTGAAGTGTTTTATTCCTTCAACGGTGCGTTGGGCTTTAATCTGTGGGCGCAGAGTGCATATTACACCAACAGCCCTCTTTGGCTTCTTGTTTATATGATACCCCACGAATGGCAGATAGAAGCTATACACTTTCTCATTATGCTTAAAATCGGCCTTGCAGGTCTTCTGTTCGCTTTGCGGCTGATAAAAAAGCACGACAACCTTCATAGTGAAAAGAATCAGTTCTTCGTGCTGGCTCTGTCAACAGCCTGGGCTCTGAGCGGTTATATGATTGCCTTTATAAATCAGTTTATGTGGACTGATGTTATTGTGCTGCTGCCTGCTGTTGTTATGGGCATAGAGGAGCTTGTGAAAAACAAAAAGCTGACAGGTTACACACTCAGTCTTTTTCTCAGCATATGGACCTGCTTTTATCTGAGCTTTATGGTCTGCGTTTTCAGTGTGCTTTATTTTCTGTTTCTCATCCTTAAAGAAAAAATGGCAAATAAAGAAAGATTTATTCACTGTGTGAGATTCGGTGCGGGCTCCCTCACGGCAGGTGCTATGGCTGCAGTCAGCCTTATTCCCGTGGCAAAGGCGCTTTCTCTGACTCTTGCAAGTGAAGCGGGATTTAATCAGGTTATAGAAATTAAATACACCCTCACTGAACTGCTGATGAGGCTTCTGCCGTTTCAGAAAATCTCTCTTGAATACGGAGAGCCTAACCTTTATTGCAGTCTGATTGCAGTGGTGATTATGCTCTTTTATTTCCTTGCGGCAAAGGCACCGAAAAGAGAAAAGCTCCTCTATCTGGGCTTTATCACATTTATGTTTGTTTCCATGTGCACCAATGTGGGCGAATATCTCTGGCACGGCCTGCATTTTCCGAATCAGCTTCCTGCAAGACAGAGCTTTCTTGTTATCTTCCTTATGCTGACAATTGCAGCAGAGGGGGCTGACCGACTTGACTTCAGAAAAGGGGCGGCAATATTTTTATCCTCTGTCATAATCCTTGGCGCGTCCCTTAATGCTGTGCTTCAGCTCACTTCTCAGGTGTGGGCGGCAAGGGTGGATTCTCTGCAGCGCTATGAAGAGAGTATGGCTGAATTCACTTCTCTTGATGATGAAGATATTTTTGCGCGTCTTGCCTGGACGGACGAAAAGAAAAACAATTATCCTCAGCAGTATAATTACAGGGGAATATGCTATTATTCTTCAACTATGTCGGGCGATGCCTATGAATTTTTTCAGAATCTCGGCATGGAAAAATATGCCAAAAATGTGAGCACCCGCTATAATCAGTCGGATATTCTCAACTGCCTTTTCGGCATAAAATATATTCTCGAAGAAGACGGCGAAACTATAACCGTCAACGAAAATGCACTGCCTCTTGCTTTTCTTGCGGACCCTGCCGTAAAGGAACTTGACCCGGGTGAGTTCAAAAAGGGTGACGAGGCACAGCAGGCACTGTGGAACAGTGTGGTGCTGAGTGAAAATGATTTTGACACTCAGGTCAATGAGCTTAAGGCAAACGGTATCAGGCTGACATATTTTGACACGGATAAAATAAAAGGCAGCATCACCGCAGAAAAAGACGGAGTGCTGCTGACGAGCCTGCCCTATGACGGCGGCTGGGAAATATTCATAGACGGAGAAAGGGTGCCGACGGTGAAGGCTGCAGGCTATCTTACCTGTGCGGATATAGCAGAGGGCTCTCACGAAATTGAAATGAGATACACCGTTCCGGGAATAAAGGCAGGAGCGATACTGAGTCTTGTGGGATTTATCAGCTGCGCTTTAATTATGAATTGTGAATCAGGAATTATGAATTATATAAAGAGGAAAGTCAGAAAAACAAAATAAATAAAACAACCCGGCAGAAAAATCTGTCGGGTTTTATTGCGCTCGCCGCGAGGTGTTCTTTTTTCTGTCGCGAAAAAAGAATCAAAAACGCGGAGTTATTAATAATAGGGTCTGTCGGTGAGATATCTCCATGCGGCAACATATTTTGAGGGTGAGCGGGGAGTTTTTGAGCCGACATCAAGGAAAAGCTTATCGTCAACAATAAGAATAGTATCCTTGTTTGCAATTGAAAGCTGTTTGATTTTGCTCATATCCATCACAACAGGCTCTTTGCCGTCACCGAGGATAAACTCGAACTTGTTTTTGTAAAGTCTGAGAATGCCGTCTTCTGAGAGGATGATTTCGTTTTCGCCGTCAACTGTTTTGATAAGCTGACCTTTTTCTTCAACAATAACCTCGTCATCCTTTGCACTGAGAAGCATATCCTTCCACAGGTCTCTCTGCCATAAATCCCAGTCAAGAACGTTGTCCTTATGAAGACCCTTGCCTGTGTCATGGAAGAAGCCGTCTGCTTTCATTTCAACCTCATAGCCGCAGTCACACTTAAGGAAGTTGCCGCTGCTGTGAAGAGTGCCTACCTTGTGACATTCGGGGCAGACATAAAGCACACGTTCAACACATTCTGCAAGGTTTTCACCGCTGTAATCCTGCGGATCTTTTCTCTGCTCCTCATAAACATTGACATATGTATCGCGGCGGATAATTTCTGTGATTTCCTTGGCAGAAAGCTTTGAAAGCTCTTCTGCACTGTATTCGCCCACAAAATGACCTGTGATGGGGCCTTTTCTTGCTGTGTTTGCCCAACGGGGCTTTCTCAGGTACCCGCCGACAAACTTATAGGTTATAAGTGCCACCCCGGCATCCTTGACAAGCTGACCTGTATGCTCGGAAATGAAGCCTGTCTGACCGTTGGTGGTCATGGCACCCTCTGCGTGAAGTCCCACAGGAATGCCTGCGCGAAGGTTGCGCTTGATGTCTTCGTTGATGATATCTGAGGGCTTATCTCTGTGCTTGATGATAACGCCGCCGATTTTTGTGAAAACCCAGCCCATCTTCATTCTCAGCACGTGGTCACTTGAAACATAACGGATATATCTGCCCATAGCAACCATTTCATAACCCGGGTCAAGTGCCTCTGTGTGGTTGGAAATAAGAATGAAGGGCTTGTTCTTCGGCTTGTGATATTCAAGGTGAACATTGTTTTCGTTGATAACCTTTCTTTTGAGAAGGTTAATGAGGGTCATTGAAACTACCGCATTGAAACGGTAACCCTTTCTTGTTTTTCTGATTTCTCTGTTCATACAGTTGCTGCCTCTTTTTCTTCTTTTTCTGCTTCTTCTTCCAGTGAATGATAAGCAACCTTGCCTACAAGAGTTTTGGGAAGCTCGTCTCTGAAAATAATCTCCTTGGGTCTTTCGAAGACGTCAAGATATTCCTTGCAGTGCTCGAGGATGCTCTGTTTAGTGGCATCGCTTTTTTCAACACCGCTGTTGAGAACGATATATGCTCTTACTCTCTGCATCTTATAGGGGTCTTTCACGCCGATAACACAGCAGTAATCAACGTCGGGGTGCTTGTCAATCATATTTTCAATGTGTGAGGGATAAACGTTGTAACCGCTTGTGACAATCATTCTCTTCATTCTCTGCTTGAAATAAACGAAGCCTTCCTCGTCCATATAGCCTGCGTCACCTGTGAAGAGCCAGCGCTTGCCGTTTTCGTCAATGCGCATTGTTTTTGCATTTTCTTCCTCAGCATCCTTATAGCCAAGCATAAGAGTGGGGCCTGAAATAATGATTTCGCCCATTTCGCCTGCAGGCAGATAATTGAAGGTACCCGGTTCAACGATTCTGTAATCTGTGTCACGAAGGGGAAGGCCGATTGAGCCGACCTTGGCTCTGTCGGCAGGGGTAACACATGAAGCTGTTACGCACTCTGTAAGGCCGTAGCCTTCACGGATCTGAAGGTTTGCGTTGTGCTCCTTGAAGAACTTGTCTGCTCTTTTCTTGAGCTCGGGGCTCAGAGCATCACCGCCGCTGAAGACGCCGATGAGGAATGAAAGGTCAGCACCGTTGAAAATGTCAACCTTGAGAAGGGCCTCAAAGAGAGTGGGTACGCCTGCGATGAAGTTAGGCTTGTGCTTGAGCACGTCTTTTGCATAGCTTTCCTTTGTGAACTGGGGGATGAGAATGCACATAGCACCGTTTTCAAGCACGGTGTGAATGCCGATGCCAAGACCGAAGCCGTGGAAAATAGGCATAACCGAAAGGAATTTGCAGCCGTAATCCAGATTGCAGCCTGAAATTTCAGCAACCTGCATACCAAGACAGTTGAAGTTCCAGTCGGAAAGGTAAATTCCCTTGGGTGTGCCGCTTGTGCCGCCGCTGTAAAGGATAACCGCAGCCTTTTCCTTGCTGAATTCAACAGGGGGGAGCTCAACGCCCTTGCCGGTTTTCACGAAGTCTGACCATACAAGACCACCTTTGCCGGGAAATTTAAGGTTCTGTCTGTTTTTCAGATATTTATAAGCAACAGCCTTGATGAAGGGAAGCTCTTCCTGAATTCTTGCCACGATGATTTTAACATCGTTCTTTGCTTCGCCTGCTGCCTTTGCAACCTTTTCATAAAACTGGTCAAGAGTGAGAATCATCTTGCTGTCTGAATAGTCGAGATAGAAGGTGATGTTCTTGCCTGATGAAAGAGGATGCACCATATTGGCAATTGCGCCGATTCTGTTAAGTGCATAAAGGCAGATAACACCCTGGGGCGTGTTGGGCATACAAATAGTTACAACATCATCTTTTTTTATGCCTGCTTTGAGAAATGCGCCTGCAGTCATTTCAATTTTTGCAACGAACTCTGCATAGGTGGTATATTTGCCCATAAAGTTAAGAGCAGGTGCCTGAGGTTCTCTTGCAGCTGAAGCGGCAATTGCACCGAACATTGTTGTTTCGGGATAGGGGTGACTTACCGGAGTAAAGTCTATTTTGGGAAACTGCATTTTTGGCCTCCGTGATTTTAATATTATAATTAAATAAACAGATATGTAAATAAACAGATATGTCTAAAGGTAATTTTACATATCAGCCATCTCGCTATTATAAACCTTAATTTTTATTAATTTATTAACAACGTTTAAATTTAGCAGTTGCGAATAAAGAAAATAGCACATCTATTTGAGATAATTTTATAGGTTATGCTTAAAATAACTCAAAAAAACGGCATGTGTACATTATTTGTTTACAAATGATTGTTAAAATAAAACATCATTAATTCAAAGGAGAATAACTTTATGAAAAAAACTGTTGCTCTTTTTCTCGCCGTTATAATGCTGATTTCCTGCTTTGCATTTGCAGGCTCTGCTAAAAAAGATGAGGCTGACAATGTTCTTCGTTTCGGTGATGACGGCAGATTTAAAATTATGCAGATTGCCGACATTCAGGACGGCTTTTTTCTCAAGGCACTGACAGAGGAATTTATCACTGCCGTGCTCGATATGGAAAAGCCTGACCTTGTGGTGCTCACAGGCGATAATATTGGTCAGGGATGGGGTATCACCTACGGTGCTATCAAAATGAACATAAATAACTTTATGTCGATTTTTCAGCAGAGAGATATTCCCGTTGCCATAGTTTACGGCAACCATGACGATGAGGATAATGTTCTTGGCAAGGAACTGCAGTGGAAGATTTATGAAAGCTACGACTGCTTTGTCGGTGTTGCAGACACTGAAGAAATGGCAGGCTTCGGCACTTATAATATCCCCGTTTATTCATCGAAGGATGCCGGCAAAAAGGCGTTCAACCTCTGGTTCTTCGATTCACAGACCTATAACCGCGAAAACGACCTTGGCGGTTACGGCTGTGTGGAAAAGGATCAGATTGATTGGTACATAAGAACAGAAAAGGCTCTTGCTGCTGAAAACGGCGGCACACCCATTCCCTCACTTGCTTTTCAGCACATTATCATTCCTGAGGTTTACGGCGGCTCATACATAATGATTTACCGTCACCTTGAAGAGGAGGAGCTCGCTTCGTTGGGCGTAACTGAAGATTTTGTGCCCGAGCTGGATGAAGCAAAGTACCACATTGATGAAAATGGCGTAATCTATGAAATAGTTGGCGACGAGTCAATTTATGACGAAAATTATGACGTGCTCTGGAAGGATGACATCTATGCTTTCCCGCCCGAATATATAGATGAAGACACCTTTATAGGTGAAGACGGCGGTGCACCCTTATATTCAAACGGTCAGGCTGATGCTATGGTTGACAACGGCAACGTTCTCGGTCTTGCTGTAGGTCATGACCACGTCAACAGCTTTGTGATGCCCTACAGAGGCATGGATATTATCCAGACTCCTACAGGTGCTTTCGGCTCATACGGTGATGAAAACAGAGGCATCAGAGTCTTTGAGCTTGACGAAAAAGACCTGAGCACCTATGAAACAGATGTTATTTTCTTCAGAGATGTTTTTGATGTGGAAGATCCTCTTATGGCTAACCGCATTATTGCAAGCTCCACAAGCTCAACCTTCGGTGAACAGGTTGTTGCTTTCTTCACAGCAGGCTATTACAGATTTTTATATGCTTTTGAAAAATTCGCTTCACTTGTGAAGTTCCCGTTTTAATAAGTTAAAATCAGGCTCCGTTACTTATGTGACGGAGCTTTTTTGTTGACAAAGGAGAAGATTTCCTATAAAATATAAACACAAAATAAATTCAGGAGAAGATATTATGAAAAAGGCAACTAAAATTATTTCTCTTTTATTGGCAATTATTTTAGCTTTTGGTGTGTGCATTATGCCTGCATCTGCAGAAGAAGTTCCCGCACGCACCCTTGACAAGAGCAAATTCACCACAGATTACCCTTATGTTTTTGTGCACGGAATGGGCGGCTGGGCTGACTATAACGGTGAAGCTTATTGGGGCGGCTGGGCCGCATCCGAGGGTGACGTTATAAAGCTCTATAACGATAACGGCATTGAAGCCTATGCTGCAGTTGTGGGTCCTCTCAGCAGTGCATGGGACAGAGCCTGTGAGCTTTACGCACAGCTTATGGGTACTGTTGTCGATTACGGTGAGGCTCATTCAAAGGCTCACGGTCATGATCGCTTCGGTTACGATTACGAGGGCAAGGAGCTTATGGGCAAGGCATGGGATATGAAAAGCCCCATAAATCTTGTCGGTCACAGCTTCGGCGGCCCCACAGTAAGACTTTTTGCATCTCTTATTGCTTATGGTGATGAAGAGGAAATTGCAGCAACAGGCGATGATATATCACCTCTTTTTGCAGGCGGACACAAAGAAGGAATCCATTCTGTTATAACATTTTCAGGTGTTCATAACGGCTCACCTATAGCAAATCTCATAGTGGATAACGGTCTGCTTGCACTTATCGGTGCAGGACTTCATCTTGCAGGTGTTTTCTCAGGCAGAAACCTTATGATGTGGGATCTTCAGCTCGGTCACTTCGGCATCACTCCCAGACAGGGCGAAGAAAAGGCAAAATTCAGCCTTAAAACAATAATCAATTTCGTTAAGGCAAACGATAACTGCGGAACTGATATGACACTGCGCGGAGCTATCGAGCTCAACAAAAAAATCAAAATGGTTGACAGTGCTTATTACTATTCATATTCCTGCATTTCATCTGAGGAAACCAAGCTCGGCACACAGAAGCCTATTGCTTCAAACTTCCAGCTTTTCATTCCCACATCAATTTATATCGGTGCTCTCGAGGGCAAAACAATTGACGGGGTTTATATGGATAAAAACTGGGCGATAAATGACGGCATCGTGCCTCTTGCAAGTGCCCTTTATCCTGCAGATGATGCAGAAAAAGCAAAGAATTATGAGGCTTCAGTTGAAGCGGGCGAAAAGCTTGAAACCGGCAGATGGTATTATATGACGCCTATGGTTGGCTTTGACCACTTCGATTTCTGCGGAACAATAGATTATCTGACAAGCTTTGAGGATTTCTACTACACGCTGCTTGAAACCGTAAATGCAAGATAAGCTTAAATAAAAATGCGAGGTCTGATGCCTCGCATTTTTTTATGTTTTTTTGATGAATTCTTTGCTGCAGTGAGGGCAGCTGATTTTTATTTTACCTCTGCCTTTCGGTACTCTCAGAGTCTGATGACACTGAGGACACTGATAATATCGGTGATCCTTATCCTGAAACTGCTTGACCTTTTTTATAATGAACTGTCTCCAGGGTGCGCTGAGCTTCAGAAACTTAAGATTTTCCTGCTGCCTTTTGCCTATATCCTTTGAGAGCATTCTTACCACGGCGATGATATAGGGAATAAGTCCTAAATATCTCACATAGGGTACATCAAAAAGAGAAAGAACGAAGGTCAGCACACAGCCGAAAATCATAAGAGCCAGATTCAGCTGGTCGTTGCCGTATCTGCCCATCATAAACTGTTTTATTTTATCTAACATAAAGCATTACTCCTTTTATTGCCAAATATATAACGGATACTTTAATTATAGGTTAAAAAATATCTTTGTCAACCTATCAGTATTTGGTTATTTTGCAGTTGAATATTCTTTTTAATTGGTCTATAATATTAAAAAGTAAAAAGACAAGGATGATGAAAATGATTAAGAAATATCTGAAACGTTATTTTGTTGATGCCATGAGCTTTATGGCTCTGGGACTTTTTTCTTCGCTGATTGTAGGTCTTATCATAAGTCAGCTTTCAAAAATTCCTCATCTTGAAATTCTCGCCAGCTTTGCAGGTGTGCTTTCTGCATCATCACCTGTTGTGGGCGGTGCAATAGGTGCGGCAATTGCTTACGGACTCAAGTCGAAGCCTCTGGTTATTTTTTCGTGTATAGCAGTTGGTGCTTTCGGCTATGAGCTTGGCGGTCCTGTGGGTGCCTATGTTTCGGCAGTGGTTGCAAATGAAGTTGCATCTCTTATTGCAGGCAAAACAAAAATTGACATAGTGGTCACCCCTATAATTGCTATTGTGACAGGCGGCTTTGTCAGCTCCTTTGTGGGCCCTTATCTGTCTGATTTTATGACAGGCTTCGGTGAAATTATCAACAAGGCAACTCAGCTTCATCCCTTCCCTATGGGCATAACCGTTTCTGTGCTTATGGGTCTTGCTCTGACAGCGCCCATATCCTCGGCGGCTATTGCAATTATGCTGGGTCTTGACGGCATCGCGGCAGGTGCGGCTGCAGTGGGCTGTGCAGCGCAGATGATAGGCTTTGCGGTTACATCCTTCAAGGCTAACGGAGTGGGCGGCCTTATTTCTCAGGGTGTCGGCACGAGTATGCTTCAGTTTTCAAATATAATGAAGCATCCCCAGATAGCTATAGCTCCCACACTCGCAGGCGCAATACTCGGCCCGGTTTCAACCTGCTTGCTTAAAATGACGAATATTCCCACAGGTGCCGGCATGGGTACCAGCGGATTTGTAGGCCAGTTTGGTGCTTTCTCTGCCATGAGTGCCGATTTCGGTGGTGTGAAAACTATTATTCTCATAGCAGTTATGCATTTTATAGCACCTGCAGTGCTTTCACTTCTTATTCATTTAGCACTTAAAAAGCTTGGTATAGTCAAAGACGATTATCTGAAGCTTGATAAACCGGAATAATAAACCGAAAGGATAAAAATATGAACGTATACGATTTTGACGATACCATTTACGACGGAGACAGCAATCTTGACTTTTTCAAGGATCTGTTTATGCAATATCCTTCACTTTTAAGATATGTGCCCGACCTTATTAAAATAATGAAGGATTACAGAGCAACCAATCTTCGATTTGAAGATCTTATTGCGCAGTATGGCGATGTGCTTCAGGATTTCATTGAAAGAAATCATCCCGACCCTGAAAAGATGTCAAAGGCATTCTGGGATAAGCACGAAAAGCAGATAAAGCCCTTTTACAGAGAAATCCAGAAGGAGGATGACCTTATCATCACAGCTTCTCCTAAATTCCAGATGGATGAAATCTGCAAGCGCCTCGGCATAAAGCATTATCTTGCCTCTGAGTTTGACCTGAGAACAGGTGAATTCGGCAGACCCTGCTTCAGAGAGAGAAAGATTGAGTTTTTCCGTGAGGCATATCCCGACGGAATTATTGACGATTTTTATACGGATTCTCTCAACGATGAATTCCTTTTCCCTTATGCAAAGAGAGTTTTCTTCGTTAAGGGTCACAAGATAAAGAGAATTAAATAAGCTATGGAAAGAATTGATAAAATAATCGCTTCCCAGGGTCAGTATTCACGTAGTGACGTGAAAAAGCTGGTTAAGCAGGGCAGAGTAACCCTTGACGGTGCTGCTGTTAAAAGCAGTGATATAAAGGCTGACCCTGAAAAAGCAGTGATTGCAATAGACGGCAGGGTACTCGGCTATAAAAAGCACCTTTATATTATGCTCAACAAGCCGAAGGGGGTTATCAGCGCAACAGAGGACCCCACACAGCCGACGGTTATTGACCTTGTGCCAAAAGAGCTGCGCCGCGAAGGCCTTTTTCCTGCAGGCAGGCTCGACGGCGATACCACGGGCTTTGTGCTCATAACCGATGACGGCGATTTTGCCCACAGAATTCTCTCACCGAAAAATCACATAATGAAAACCTATATTGCCACCCTGCAAAGAGAACTGACCGAGGCTGATATTGAGGCCTTCAGAAACGGCATTGAGCTGAAAGACGGCACACTTTGCCTTGAGGCGCAGGTCAGTGCCGTTGCAGGTACCGTGCCCATGGCTCAGGTGAAGATATGCGAGGGCAAATATCATCAGGTCAAGAGAATGTTTGCCGCGCTGGGCAACAAGGTGCTCGAGCTCAGACGCATAAAAATGGGTGAGCTCAGCCTTGATGAAAAGCTTTCGGAAGGTCAGTGCAGAGAACTGACCCAGGAAGAGCTTATACTGATTGAAAAGAGATAAAAGGAGTAAACAAAACACCCCTTTTATATTTGTCGAAAATGTACAAATTTATAGATTTCTATTGAAAAAAAGACCGAAATTTGTTAAACTGTCTTCATTGAGCAAATCAAAAATCAGGCGGTGAAAAAATGAAGCTTTTGGAAGATAGAATTCTCAGAGACGGTCAGGTGTTCCCGGGAAATATACTCAAAGTAGACTCTTTCCTTAACCATCAGATAGATGTGGATTTACTTAACAAGATGGGCGAAGAAATATTGCGCCTTTATAAAGATTGCGGAGTTAACAAAATCCTTACCATTGAAGCATCAGGTATAGGAATAGCATGTATAGCTGCGCAATTTTTTAATTGTCCGGTTTTATTTGCAAAAAAGACCAAGACAAAGAATATAGCTTCTTCTGTTTATAAGACCCAGGTCCGCTCCTTCACACACGCAATGGAATATGACGTGGTTGTGTCAAAGGATTTTCTGGGCGAAAATGACAAGGTGCTCATCATAGACGATTTTCTTGCAGAAGGCAACGCACTTGTTGGCCTCATTGATCTTTGCCATCAGGCAGGTGCAGAGGTTGCAGGCTGCGCAATTGCTGTTGAAAAGGCTTTTCAGCAGGGCAGAGAGCGCGTTGAAGCAAAAGGCGTCAGAGTTGAATCTCTTGCAATAATTGAATCAATGACAGACGGCGGAGTCATTTTCAAAAGATAGTAACTGACTGTCCTCAGGGCAGTTAAAATAAAAATTTCAAACGGAGGCAAAATTATGAAAAAAATTCTTGCAGTTCTCCTTGCAGCACTTATGCTCTTCACACTTGCAGCATGCGGCGGCAACGGAGACGAACCCAGCACAGACCCCAATGCAGGCGCAGAAAGCTCAGCAGTGGCAGACCTTAAGATAGGTGTTGTTCTTCTTCATAACGAAACTGTCGGTTATGACGAAAACTTCATGCTTGCTATTGAAGCAGCTTGCGACGAGCTCGGCATCGACAAAGATGCAAACCTTATCATGAAGAAGGATATCCCCGAAGATTCAGCTTGCTATGACGCTTGCGTCGAGCTTGTTGAAGACGGTTGCGACCTTGTTTTTGCAGACTCCTTCGGTCACGAAGAATTTGTTATCAAGGCTGCTGAAGAATTCCCTGAAGTTCAGTTCTTCCATGCAACAGGTAACAACGCAAAGAACGTTGGCTTAAGCAACTTCCACAATGCATTTGCTTCAATTTATGAAGGCAGATATCTTGCAGGTGTTGTTGCAGGTCTCAAGCTCAACCAGCTTATCGAAGAGGGTGCAATCACAGCTGAAGAAGCTAAGATGGGTTACATCTCAGCTAAGCCCTATGCAGAATGCATCTCAGGTTACACATCATACTATCTCGGCGCAAAGAGCGTATGCCCCAGCGCAACAATGACAGTTACGTACACAGATTCATGGGCTGACCTTGCTCTCGAGCAGGAAGCTGCCAAGAAGCTTATCAAGGCAGGCGTTGTTCTTATGAGTGAACATGCTGACACAGACGGCTCACCCATGGCTTGTGAAACCGAAACAAAGAACGGCAACCCCATTTATCATGTTGGTTATAACATCAACTTCAACGACATCGCTCCCACATCTAACCTTGTTTCATCCAAGATTAACTGGACTCCTTACTTCAAGACAATCTTCACAGCTGTTGCAGAGGGCAAGGAAGTTGAAACAGACTTCTGCGGCACGCTTGAAACAGGCTCAGTTATCCTCACAGAGTATAACGATGCTAACGTAACAGAAGAAATGAAAGAAAAGGTTGAAGAGGTTAAGGCAGGTCTTCTTGACGGATCAATCAAGGTATTTGATACCAAGACCTTCACAGTAACTCTTGACAGACCCGAAAATCAGTTTGTAGTTGCTGAGGTTGACGAAGAAGGTCACCTCACATCATACACAGCTGATGCAGTTGCAGATGCAGCATTCACAGCTGACACAGAAGCAGTTATCGACGGCGAAGTTGCTGAATCAGTTCACAGAAGTGCTCCTTACTTCAGCATTATCATCGACGGTATCGAAATAATCTGATGTGATAATTAAAACAAAAATCCATAGCGGAGTGGATTCCACTCCGCTAATGGTTGTTTTATTCCCTGATGAAAGAGATAAAAGAGTTATTTCTTTTATGAGTGAATAAAGATTATATTCGAACGGAGGATTAAACAATGTCAAATGCGGCTATAGAGCTTAAAGGCATAACAAAGCGTTTCGGCAGTGTTGTGGCAAATAAGAATATTTCCATGACCGTAAACAAAGGCGAAATCCTTTCAATCTTAGGTGAAAACGGAAGTGGCAAGACAACTCTTATGAATATGCTTTCGGGTATTTATCATCCTGATGAGGGACAGATTTTTGTCGGCGGCAGGGAAGCATCAATACAGTCACCAAAGGATGCTTTTGACTATAAAATCGGCATGATACATCAGCACTTCAAGTTGGTGGATATTCTTACGGTTACTGAAAATGTCATACTCGGTCTTAAGGATGAGGGAAAGCTCAGCCTTAAAAAAAGTGCAGAAAAAATCAAAGCAATCTGCGATATGTACGGCTTTAAGATTGACCCCATGAAGAAAATTTATGAAATGTCAGTTTCTGAAAAGCAGACCGTTGAAATAATCAAGGTTATATACCGCGGTGCAGAAATTCTCATTCTCGACGAGCCTACAGCAGTACTCACACCCAAAGAAACAGAAAATCTCTTTGATATCCTTCGCAATATGAGAGATGACGGCAAGGCTATTATAATCATCACCCACAAGCTCAATGAGGTTTTATCCCTTTCCGATAAGGTTTCAGTGCTGCGTAAAGGTGAATATATCGGCACAGTTGAAACAAAGGATGCCACAGAGCAGAGCCTGACAGAAATGATGGTTGGCAAGAAGGTTTCTCTCAACATTGAAAGAGCAGAGCCTCACGACTGCGAAAAAAGACTTTCTCTGACAAATGTTTCGGTTACAAGCAAAGAGGGCGTGCAGATACTTAAAAACGTATCCTTCACTGCCAAGTCAGGTGAGATTCTCGGCATAGCAGGCATTGCAGGCAGCGGTCAGAAGGAGCTTCTTGAGGCTATTGCAGGTCTTCAGCATCTCAAAAGCGGCTCAGTTATATATTATGACCCCAAGACCGGCAAGGAAGAAAATCTCCGCGACAAAACTCCCTTGCAGATAAGAGATCTGGGTGTGCGCCTTTCATTTGTGCCTGAGGACAGACTCGGCATGGGCCTTGTCGGCTCAATGGGCATAACCGATAATATGATGCTTCGTTCATACAAGGGCGGTAAGGGCATGTTCCTTCACAGAAAAGACCCGAAAAATCTTGCTGACAAGATAATAAAAGACCTTGAAGTTGTTACTCCCGGCACAGACACTCCCGTCAGAAAGCTTTCAGGCGGTAACATTCAGAAGGTACTCGTCGGCAGAGAAATTGCAGCTTCACCCACAGTGCTTATGGCAGCGTACCCTGTAAGAGGACTTGACATCAACTCCTCATACACAATATATAATCTGCTCAACACCCAGAAGGAAATGGGTACGGCAGTAATTTTCGTAGGCGAAGACCTTGACGTACTCTTAGAGCTCTGCGACAGAATTCTGGTTATGTGTAACGGCCAGATAAGCGGCATAGTTGACGGCAAGAGTGCCACAAAGGAAGGCATCGGCATGATGATGACAAATCTTCCTGAAGTTAAAGCAGAAGAGGAGGAAGCACAGTGAAAGTTAAAGCAACCAAGGAACCCCTTATAAGAATTGCCAAGCGTACCGACATAAGCACGGGACTTTCATACGGCATCAGAATTGCCAGTGTGCTTATTGCTCTTATCGCCTGCGGCCTTACGGTTATTCTTATAACCAGCGGCAAAATTTCATTCTTTGATGTTTACGGTGAAATGATTGCAGGTGCTTTCGGCACCGTCAGACGAATTAAAATAACAGTCAGAGACACCTGTGCACTGCTTTGTCTTGCAGTTGCTCTTGCCCCTGCCTTCAAAATGCGCTTCTGGAATATCGGCGCAGAGGGTCAGGCTCTTGTGGGTGCTCTTGCGTCCTGCGTTGTGGTGAAGCTTATGCCTGACGCCAACGGCGCCTTGCTGATTCTGCTTATGTTTATTGCAAGTATCGCAGCAGGTGCCTTGTGGGGCATTATTCCCGGTTTTTTCAAAGCAGCCATAAAGGCAAACGAAACTCTCTTCACACTTATGATGAACTATGTTGCCATACAGTTTGTTAAATTCTTTGCTGTTCTTTGGGAAAAGCAGAAGGGTGCAGGTGTTATGTCAACACTCACAACCGGCAAGCTGCCTCAGCTTTTCGGTGTCGATTACGGCTGGAGTATAGTGATAATTCTTGTGCTGACACTTCTTTCTTATGTCTATATGAAATATTCCAAGCAGGGATATGAAATTGCAGTTGTGGGCGAAAGCGAAAACACTGCAAGATATATCGGCATCAACGTCAAGAAGGTTATCATCAGAACAATGGCTATATCGGGTGCTCTCTGCGGTCTTGCAGGCTTCCTGCTTGTCAGCGGTACTCATCACCTTGTTAAGAGTGACATTGTGGGCGGTAACGGCTTCACTGCAATTATTGTTGCATGGCTCGCTCACCTTAATCCTCTTGTTATGATGCTCACTTCATTCTTTGTTTCATTCCTCGATATAGGTACGGCAAAGATTGCATCAACCTGCAACCTCAACGACTTCGCTTCAGATATCGTTGTAGGCGTGGCACTTTTCATAATTCTCAGCAGTGAGTTTTTTGTTAACTATAAGGTGATTTTCCCAAAGTCACACAAGAAAGCAAAGGAGGGCAAATAATATGGATTTTGCATATATTCTCTCAAGAGCAGTTGCTCAGGGTCTGCCCTTACTTTACGGCTCAAACGGTGAAATTCTCAACGAAAAAAGCGGTAACCTCAACCTTGGTGTTCCCGGTATAATGATAAGCGGAGGTGTTGCCGGCATCGTTGGTGCACTTGTTTATGAAAACTCTGTTGCAGAGCCTGTCGGTGTGGTTGGTCTGCTGGTTTCACTTCTTTGCAGTGTTGCCTGTTCATTCCTGCTTTCACTTATTTATTGCTTCCTTACTGTTACACTTCGTGCAAATCAGAATGTAACAGGTCTTGCAATCACAATTTTCGGCTCAGGTCTCGGAAATTTCTACGGAGGTGCAATTTCAACAATCCTCGGCATCAGCAACAACTCTATACCTGCCACAGCGGCAGCGTACAAAATGCCTATTATGCCTTTTTATGATAAGCTGGGTGCTATCGGCACCATCTTCTTCTCACACGGATTTATGTTTTATCTTGCAATAATTATTGCACTTGTTTCATGGTATGTGCTCAAGAAAACAAGAACAGGTCTTTCGCTCAGAGCTGTTGGTGAAAACCCTGCAACAGCTGACGCAGCAGGCATAAACGTAACAAAATATAAGTATGTTGCAACTTGTCTCGGTGGTGTTATTGCAGGTCTTGGCGGCCTTTATTATGCAGTTGACTATTCAAACGGTCTGTGGGATACACAGTCATTCGGCGACAGAGGCTGGCTTGCAGTTGCACTTGTTATCTTCGTTGTTTGGAAGCCTAACCTTGCTATGCTCGGCGCATTCCTTTTCGGTGGCCTTTATATTGCAGAAATTTTTGTTCCGGGCCTCACCAGTGCAACCAAGGAGCTTTTCAAGATGCTTCCCTATCTTGTAACAATTGTTATTCTTATTTCCACAAGCCTTATGAAGAAAAAGGAAAATCAGCCTCCCGAGAGTCTGGGACTTCCCTACTTCAGAGAAGAAAGATAACAATGCGTTTTTGATTCTTTTTCCGCGGTAGGAAAAAGAATGCCTGCCCGGCGAGGGCAATAAAAAGCTTGTACGCGGGAGAGTGAGCGCCTCATGGTGCTTTCTCCCGCCTTTTTTGCACCCATAATTTGGACTATTCCTATGAAGTGAATGGTGTGATATAATGTGCTTGCATATATGCATAACCCCGGGAGAAAAAACGGCAGACTACGGTCTTGTCGGATATTAAACGAGGTAAAAGCAAATGAAAAAAATTATATCACTATCAATGACACTTATAATAATGCTGTCAGCTTTCTCTATGTCTTCACAGGCCGCAGATAACAGCTCTCAGGCAGGTGTTGTTTCGGCAGGCGGAAGCAATCTTAATGTACGCAGAAGCGCCGCCACATCGGCAGAAGTGCTCACACGTCTGAAAGACGGCTCTGATGTTACACTTATGAGCAAAAGCGGTTCCTGGTGGAAGGTTGAATATGCCGACGGCAAATACGGTTACAGCCATGCCGATTATATAAAAGCAGTTAAATCCACACCTGCCACAGTTAAAATCAGTTACGGCACTCTCAATGTCAGAAGCGGTGCAGGCACATCCTATCCGGTTAAGGCTTCGCTTCAGAAGGGCGATACGGTGCTGGTGCTGAGCAAGACTTCATCCTGGAGCAGGGTTCTTTATCACGGCACCAAAACAGGGTATGTCAGCTCAAAATATCTGTCTGAGGTCGGCTCACCATCTGTGATGTACCCTACCGTGAGCCTTAGTGTGCCATCCTTCAAGCAGACGGACAGTCGTTGGGCAAATGTGAAAATAGGCACATCGGGCAAAACAATTGCTCAGATAGGCTGTGCAACGACGGCTATAGCTATGATAGAATCCTACCGTGAGGGAAAGACGATTTATCCTGATGCCATGTCAAAGAAGCTGTCATATAATTCATCGGGCAGTGTTTACTGGCCCTCAGATTACAAGGTGGTCACAAGCTCCTCAGGGTACCTTGCCAAAATATATGATTATCTTAAATCAGGCAAGCCTGTTCTTTTCGGAGCAAAAAATTCATCGGGCACTCAGCATTGGGTGGTTATAACAGGCTATGCAGGCGGTGAAGCACTGTCAGCTTCGGGCTTCGGTATAAATGACCCCGGCTCGAAAACGAGGACTAATCTGCAGCAACTGCTGAATTCTTATCCCACATTCTATAAATTTTTCTGTTATTGAAACTGATTTGATAAAATTTTTATCTGAGGACTTGACAAAGCTGCTTTTATGCTTTAAAATATCACCATAATAAAATAGCAAACCGATGAACGAGAGTAGTAGCACACTCGCGAAGCTTACAGAGAGCCGAGGCGGTGGAATTCGGCAGTGAAGCAGTATGTGAATGGACTCGTGAGGGCGGCCCGAAAATTTGTGAGTAGGCGCCGACGGAAACTCTAACCGTTATGATGAGAGCGCATGCTTGTGCGTGATAACCATTAAGGTGGCTTACAGATAATTATTACCTGTTCCTTTGTGGAACAGGTATATTTTTTTGAAAGAAGTGTTATTTATGTATTATTCGTCATTCCGATGGCGCGGCAGGGTCTGAATCGGATTATCTTAAACACTATTACATTACATAAGAGGAGATTTTAAAATGAACAAGTACAGAGAATTTGACAATTATTTAAAAGAGTTTCCCACCAAGGACGGATATTTCGGTGAATTCGGAGGCGCGTTTTTACCTCCCGAATTAGAGCCTGCATTCAAAGAGGCTGACGATGCCTATGAGGCAATATGCCATTCAGCACAGTTTATCAATGAGCTTCGCAGAATAAGAAAGGAATTTCAGGGCAGACCTACTCCTGTTTATCATTGCGAAAGACTTTCAAAGCTTTTCGGCAACTGCCAGATTTATCTCAAGAGAGAGGATCTTAACCACACAGGCGCTCACAAGCTTAACCATTGTATGGGTGAGGGTCTTCTTGCAAAGTATATGGGCAAAACAAAGCTTATTGCTGAAACAGGCGCAGGCCAGCACGGCGTTGCAATTGCAACTGCTGCCGCTTATTTCGGCATGGAATGTGACGTTTATATGGGTGAGGTAGATATTGCAAAGCAGCATCCCAATGTAATAAGAATGAAAATGCTCGGCGCAAATGTTGTTCCCGTTACTCACGGACTCAAAACCTTAAAAGAGGCAGTAGATGCTGCTTTCGAAGCATACCTTAAAGAATATGATCACGCAATTTATTGCATCGGCTCAGCTCTCGGCCCCCATCCCTTCCCCAAAATGGTCAGAGATTTCCAGACAGTTATCGGCTATGAGGCAAGAGATCAGTTCCTTGAGATGACAGGCATTATGCCTGATGCTGTTTGCGCTTGTGTCGGCGGCGGCTCAAACTCAATCGGTATGTTCACACCCTTCCTTGCAGATCCCGTTGAAATTTACGGCATTGAGCCTCTTGGCAGAGGCCATAAAATCGGTGATCATGCTGCAACAATGGCATACGGCACAAAGGGTAAGCTCCACGGCTTTGAAAGCTATCTGCTTCAGGATGAAAACGGCGAGCCTCTTCCCGTTTATTCTGTTGCAAGCGGACTTGATTATCCCGGCGTCGGCCCCGAACACGCATATCTTCGTGACAGCGGCAGAGTACATTATGAAACCGTCAGCGACGAAGAGGCTATGGAGGCCTTCTTCCTGCTTTCAAGATATGAGGGTATTATTCCTGCAATTGAAAGCTCACATGCTGTTGCTTATGCAATAAGATATGCCAAGGAGCATCCGTCAGGCTCAATTCTTGTTTCTCTTTCAGGCAGAGGCGACAAGGATATCGATTATGTTTATGAAAATTACGGCTGTGGCGAGCAGTTCAAGCTTGATTATAAAGTCGACTGAAACCACTGAAATTTTCCGCATTTTACACAGCTTTTCCACTAAGTTTTTAACATCGGAAGAGCTGTGTGTTTTTTATGTGAAGTGCTTATTTACAGTTTGTTTTAAAGTGGATATTTTTTCTTGTTTTTTATCCGTCAAAATAACCAATAAGCAGTTTTATCTATTGACTTGACAAACCTAAAGTGGTATATTAAATCCGTATCAAAAATTTATTTAACGGAGGTTAAAGGAATGAAAAGTAATTTCAAAAAAGTAATGTCAATTCTTCTGACAGTGCTTATGGTGCTCACTGCAGTACCCTTCGCAACTATTGCTGCTGAAGAGTGTGAGCATAATTTCTGCGGTGAAGTTTTTGATCGAGTTGAAGGCAAACATGCTTATTGGTGCATAGAGTGCAACATGGTATATGGCTATATCGATGACGACGGCAATCAGATACAGGGTCTTGTTGATTGCTCAGGATCTGAAGCAACTTGTTCAGAAGCGGCTTTTTGCTATGGTTGTAACAGAAACTTTGGTGATTATGATTATGATAATCATTTATTCAACGTAAAAGATAAAAAGCATTTGGCAAGTGCTGCAACCTGTCAGGAAGCGGCAACATACTATTACAGCTGTGAGTATTGTGGCAACGGTGCTTGGGATGAAGAATATACATACAAATCAGGCACTGCGGACATTGTGAACGGTCACATTGGTTATGATGATGGCGTAGAATCAAACGGCGACGGAACACATCACATTGATTACTGCTATCTTTGTGAGAGTGAAGATTTAGATGTTGTTTGCTCAGGTGGTTATGCTAACTGTCAGAATAAAGCAGAGTGCGGTTTCTGCGGTGAAGAATACGGCGAAGTTAACACAGAGATTCATACAGAGATTGACTGGAAAAATGCTGAAGAAGCAACTTGCCAGGCTCCCGGTCATAACGGATATAATTATTGTGTAGACTGTAAAGCTGAAACTTCAGAAAAGGAAGTTGTTCCTCAGCTTGACCATACATATCCTGAAAAATTTACAAAGGATGAAGGTGCAGATACACATTCAAAAACCTGCACAACCTGTGATGAAACTCGTGGTGAAGTTTCTGTAATTACAGAAACTTGCACAGGCGGCACAGCAAACTGCACAACAAAGGCAACTTGCGAAGTTTGCGGTTCAGCATACGGTGATGTTCAGCACGCATGGAATGACGGTGAAGTAACAACAGCTCCCACTTGCTCAGCAACAGGTGTAAAGACATACACTTGCACAGTTGAAACATGTGGCGTTACAAAGACAGAAACACTTGCAATTGTCGAAGATGCACACGCATGGGGCACAGAGCTTCATAAGGATGCTGATCAGAAGCACTATGTTGTTTGCGAAAACGATAATTGTGAAGAAAAGAACTACAGTGACTGCACAGCAACGACAACTGTTGTAACTGCTCCCACATGTGAAGAAGACGGTTTCACAACATATACCTGTGCATGTGGTAACACATGGACTGGTGAGCCCACAACAAAGACAGGTCATGCTTGCACAGTAAGAGACACAGAAGCTAATATCTGCAAAACTCCTGCAACCTGCCAGACAAAGGGTGAATACTATTATGCTTGTGCAAATTGCGGCACAAGCGCAAGAGACATTGAATCATGCACAGTGAAGACATATAAAACAGATGAACTCGAACACGCATGGGATGATGGTGTAATCACAAAAGCTGCAACATGTATGGAAGCGGGTGAGAAGAAGCTCACTTGTACAACATGCCCTGAAGGCACAGAGGCTGCAACAAAAACAGAACCCATTGCAATTAATCCCGACGCACACACATGGAGCGAATGGGCAGAAACAGCTGAAGACAAGCACGAGAGAGTCTGCGCACACAACAATGTTCATAAGGAAACAGAAGATTGTGGCGGCGGTGAAGCTACCTGTACAGCAAAGGCAGAATGCTCAGTCTGCGGTGATGAATACGGCGAAATAGCTCCTCATGCATACACACAGAAGATAACTGATGAAGCTCACAAGATTTCAGCTGCTACATGTATTGCTAAGGCTACATATTGGTACGATTGTGAAAACTGTGATGCAAATGCAAAGCTTGCTGATAAGGCAGGTATGACTGAAGAAGCAATTGCTGCCCTCAAGTATGAAGATGGCGACTTTGCAGCTCACAACTACACAAAGAAGTGCGAAGATGAGGCTCATATTGCAAGAGAAGCTACATGCACAACAGACGCATTCTATTGGTTCGGCTGCGCACAGGAAGGCTGCACAGCAAACGCTAAGGACGATGCAGAAGCCAAAGATAAGTTCTATAGAGCTGAAAACACAAAGACAGGTCACAAAACAGTAATAATTGAAGGTAAAGCACCTACATGCGAAGAAAAGGGTTACACCGAAAGCATCAAGTGCGAAAAGTGTGGCGAATTCACTAAGGAAGCAGTTGAACGTCCTGCAACAGGTCATAAGGAAGTTATTGTGCAGGAAAAGGTTGAGGCAACCTGCGAAAGAGATGGCCGCACCGAAGAAAAGAAGTGCGGAGTATGCGATAAAAAATTAGCCTCCTCAAAGGTTATCCCCGCACTCGGACATATTAACAAAGACGGCGACGATATATGCGACAGACTCAGCTGCCAGGCAGTTGTGGATGGTGGCATCCAGGAATGCAACTGCATCTGCCATCAGAGCGGCTTTATGAGAGTTCTTTACATCTTTGTAAAGCTCTTCTGGAAGCTTTTCGGCACAAGCCCGATCTGTGACTGCGGTATCGCACATTATTAATTGAATAGTAAGAGGTTGCCCCGGACAACCTCTTATTTTGCTTTTTAGAAAAATATAATATATTTTAATAAATCTTAATATTTTACTTGAATAGTGTAGGAATGTTGTGCTATAATTGAGTTGTTCTGATACAGATTATCATCGTATTTGTAAAAATGGAGGACTCAAAATGTTAGTGACATCATTCAGACTCAGAAAAATCGAAAATCCGACAAACAGACTTCTTGCAAAGTGCACACTTACTTTTGATGCTATGTTTGCTGTCAGTGATATTAAAATTCTTGTTAAAGAAGACGGCGATTTTTATATGGGCATGCCCAGCAGAAAAACTGCAGCAGGAACATTCAAGGATGAAGCCTATCCTGTTAACAGCAACGTCAGAGAGGCACTCGAAAGAATCATTTTCAGTGCTATGAGAGAGGTTGAAAAAATGGAAGGTGTTGTTTTCAACGGTGAAGTCAAGCCGGGTCACGGCAAGATTTCTCTTCTTCAGCAGGAAATAGAGGATTTTTCAATAGAAGCTTTATAATTACAATAAACGAATTGCAGAAAGAGAGGAACTTATTATGAAGCGTTTACAAGACAAAGTGGCAATTATTACCGGTGGTAACTCAGGTGTCGGCGCTGCAACTGCAGAGCTTTTTGCAAAAGAAGGCGCAAAGGTAGTTATCAGCGCAAGAAGAGAGGCTCAGCTTCTTGAGGTTGCAGAAAAAATAAAGGCAGCCGGCGGCGAAGTTATGCCCGTAGTCAGCGATATTTCAAAAGCTGAGGATGCGAAGGCGCTTGTTGAAGCTGTTATGGCAAAGTACGGCAAAATTGACGTGCTTATCAACAATGCAGGTGTGCTTGACGGTGGCCTCAAGGCTATTGACAAATTCACAGATGATGATATGAATAAGGTTATCGACATCAACACAAAGGGCACAATGTGCATGATGAGAGAAGTTACTGCTGAAATGGCAAAGACAGGCACAGGCTCAATTGTTAATGTTGCTTCAGTTGCAGGTGTTATGGGCTGCGGCGGTGCTGCTTATGTTGCATCAAAGGCTGCAATTGTTGGTGTTACACGTCACACTGCACTTCGTTTTGCAGGCACTAACGTACGCTGTAATGCAGTCTGCCCCGGCACAATCGTTACACCCATGGTTGCAGATATGAATCCTGCTAACCTTGATATGGATATTTTCGGTCAGATGATGAAGCACAATGACCTGAAGGTTCAGCCCTGTATGCCCGCTGATGTTGCAAACATCCTTCTCTTCCTTTCATCAGAGGAATCAAGAGCAATTACAGGTCAGACACTCGTAACAGATTTCGGCAGCACACTGTAAGCAACTCCGTGTTTTTGCTTGCTTTTTCCATGGCAGGAAAAAGCAAGGCTTGTCCGGCGAGGACAAAATTAAATCACAGCAATGCTTTTGCCCTGCAGGGATTTACTTGCAGGGCAGTATTATTTTTTTGCGGGTCAGCGGTGGGCGGCCCCACCAAAACCGCAAAGCGATTTTGCGGCGACGAAGTCGCTGACCCGAACGAAGTTCGGGTGTGGAGCCGCCGCCCCTTCATCAGACTTACAATGAAAGAAGAACTCCACCTGCATAAAACAGGCGGAGATTTTTTGTTATGCTACTGTATCAACCGCTTCTTCAAAGCTGTTCACATGCGGCAGGGGGAGTATTTCCAGACCACCGTCAGCACTGTCAACTATTTCAAAGTAATTGGTATCACCGACAAGAATATCTGTTTCCCAACGATAGCCCTTTGTCAGATATACGGTCAGGCTGAATTTTATATCTTCTGCGTTTTCAATATATAAATTATCAAAAGCAAACACTGTGCCATTTTCGGGTTCCGCGACACCTTGAGAAGAAATGCCGTCAAAGATAGTCACTTCGTCTATTGTTTTGTGAGAGTTGTTTCGGAAATAGATTTCTGAAATATAATCTTCAGGCTCTGTGATTTCTTCATAAGGGTCCATGCTATCAAAGGATGGACCGCGGTCATCATAGAAGGCTTTGAATTCGTCTTCATGTTGCTCTGCAAAGTCTTTAGCTATATAGCCTTTGACAGTTCTTGGAAAATAAGCTTCGGAAACTATATGGTAGTCATCCAGCCTTGATTTTGCTGCTATGCCGTAAGAGGGATCATCTTTCAGCTTGTAAAGACTTTTTATGCTGTCATAGGTGTTCAGGTCATAGTCAAGCAAATCAATGTCAATGCGTTCATGCTTGCCTGAAAGATAAGCCTCTGTGTTATAGTAGCTTATAATTGTATCGGGGCTGATAAGTGTGAAGAGAGTGACAGCAACTGCCGAAACAGCCATAATATATCTGAAATAGGGGAAATCCTTTTTGAAGAGTCTGATAGTGACGAAGACAAATGTGAGGAACATTACTATGTTCAGCACGGACACTGCAAGCCTTTTGTGGGTGAGTCCCATTTCGGTTATATAAAGTGCCATTTTTGACATTGCCGTTGTTATCAGCACCATTGTGAAAAGGCAAAGAAAGAGAGATATCCCCTTGAACAGCTTCGAAAAGTCTTGGCCCTTGCGCTTGGTGAATATTGCACCTGCCCCTATGAGCAGGAGGTTTATGGCGGCAATAGTGCTCATTTCAAAGAAGCCTCTTCGCGCGTACTCTGACAGGGTTATCTCTGTGCCGTCAGGGAGCTTGCCCGCAAAGGCGGAGAAGAAATATGCAGTCTGAGACAGAAGATAAACCGCATAAAGAACACAGACGGAGCCTGAAAAACCTCCGAGAAAAGCATTTGAAGCAAAACGTAGCTTTATGATTTTTCCTCTGAGGCCTCTGCCTTTTTCACTGTCAATGTTGTGCCTGAAAACAAAGAGTACGCTGACAATATAAGGTGTGAAAATAAGTGCTGCAAAAGCATACAGGTCAAATTCAAAACGGGGGAGAATATCCTCTAACCCGGCAATAATTCCGTCAGCAAGGCTTTCGAAAGCCGCATCACTGCTCATAAGCAGAAAAATCAGAACTGCAAGCAGGGGTACGGCGAGGAGAAGACCTGCCAGCAAACCGAAATTGCGCTTACTTTTTTTGAAGGATTTAACTGAACGAAAAATTGCTGCCAAAGGCAGAAACAGATTTATAACGGGTGTAATCAGAGCCTTTTGCAAAAGGTCAAAAATATAAAGATAACTTCCTGAAGAGTGAAGATTTGATTTTGTCAGTGTCAGGCAATAAAGAGCCGAAAAAGCCATAAGCAAGGGTACGGCATAGAAGCTTCCGTTAAGGGCGAGGGCTGCAGCAAAAGCCAGACAGCAGCCACCTGTGAGCAATGTTTCAGGGTGAAAGCACTTTCTTTTGATAATTATATATGCCGTTGCGGTGATGAAAAATAAAAGATAGATAAGAGAAACCTTAATGTAGTTTTCTTCGTCGATTATTTCTTTTGTCAGAAAGTAAACGGTAAAAAACGATATGAACGGAATTGCGAAATCAAAAAGGTCAGCCTTGATTGAAGCCTTCAGAGAATTTGTCTTAGTGTTATTGTCATCCATTTGTGTCACCTCATTCGTTATCGGTAAATTCAAGAATATCTCCCGGCTGACAGTCTAAAACCTTGCAGATGCTTTCAAGGGTTGAAAAGCGTATAGCCTTAGCCTTGCCGGTTTTGAGTATGGAAAGATTTGCTTGTGTGATGCCTATTTTTGCCGCAAGCTCACCTGAGGAAATTTTGCGCTTAGCCATCATAACATCCAGATTAACAATAATAGCCATGGTTATTCCTCCTTAAATGGTGAGCTCATTTTCATTTTTTATCTCAGTTGCCTTTGCCATAACATTTTTGAGTACCCTTAAAATGAGCATCATAAAAGCAGCACCCAGAGCAAAAATGAAAAGGGGCATATAGAAAATTCCGCACACAGCGCAGGCTATTGCTACAAAACCGCAGCACCATGAAAGATAGCGGAGAAATGAAACGGTATCATTGGTGAAAACCGATTCCTTGAGAATATTTCTGAGAATTTTCACTATGAATATCAGTGCAACCCAGGCGGCAGGGCAGCACACATAAAAGGCGGTGAGCAGAATGCGAAGTGTGCTCTGACGAATAATGTCGCCGAAAAACCAACGTGCACCGGGAATGGCAACAACCATTAATATGCCCAGCAGGGCCATGAAGGCATATGTAATATAGAGGGTGAGTTTTGTGCTTTTTTCAGATGTGTACATAATTTTACCTCCGTGTAATTTGTCTTTGCAAGGTCAATATAGCATATATTTTATCGTTTGTCAATAAAAAATCAATGAAAAACATAAAATATTTTTCTTTTATCAATTTGATGGGTAGAATCGATCGACAATTATATTTTTAATTTTTATGCAAAAACTATTGCATAATATATATAAAATTTGTTATTATTAAAAGGACATCGATATATGTCGATAAAATAACCATATAAAGAGAATCAGAGAGGTACTTATGGATATTTTTAATGTTTTATCTCTTATCGGAGGTCTTGCACTTTTCCTTTTCGGAATGCAGACCATGGGCAATGCTCTTGAAAAGAAAGCCGGAGGACAGCTTAAAAATGTTCTGACTAAAATGACCAACAATCCTGTGAAGGGATTTTTGCTTGGTCTTGTTGTTACATCTATTATTCAGTCCTCATCAGCCACGACAGTTATGGTTGTCGGTTTCGTCAACTCGGGTATTATGACACTTCACCAGTCAATAGGCATTATTATGGGTGCCAATGTGGGTACCACCGTCACAGCCTGGATTCTGTCACTTATGGCAGTTGACGGCGCAGGTATAATGGCATTCTTCAAGCCGTCTTCATTTGTGCCTGTGCTTGCAATTATCGGTGTTTTCATTCTTATGTTCAATAAAAAGCAGAAAAACCGTGACACTGCCACAATACTTCTTGGCTTTGCAGTTCTTATGACAGGTATGTCGGCGATGTCTGATGCTGTTGCAGGTCTTAAAGAAGTTCCCGAGTTTACAAATATGCTCACACTCTTCACAAACCCTGTTCTCGGCGTTCTTGCAGGTGCGGTGCTCACAGCAATAATTCAGTCATCATCTGCATCTGTCGGTATTCTTCAGGCACTGTCATCTACAGGTGCCATTACATTCGGAGCGGCTTTCCCGGTTCTTCTGGGTATGAGCATCGGTACTTGCATAACAGCTATGCTTGCATCAATCGGTGCTAATAAAAATGCAAAAAGAGCAACCTTCGTTCACCTTTATTTCAATGTTATAGGTACTGTTGTAGTTCTCGCTCTGTTCTATGGCGCAAATGCTGTGTTACATTTCGATTTTGTTGACAGCATAGTCGGTGAGGTTGAAATAGCTATTGCTCACACTGCCTTCAAGGTTATCTGCACAGTCTTCTGGTTCCCACTTATCAAGGTTCTTGAAAAGCTGGCTACAGTTACCGTCAGAGACACAGAAGAAAAAGAGCATTATGAAATTCTTGACGAAAGACTTTTTGCAACCCCTGCCGTTGCAGTTGACCGTTCAAGAACCGTAACTGAAAAAATGGCAGAAATTTCAGTTGATGCAATAACAAAGGCTCTGTCACTTCTTAATGAATATAAGGGTGAATATTCTGATGAAATAGTTAAAGCAGAGAAAAAAGCAGATAAGTATGAAGACAAGCTTGGCTCATATCTTGTCAAGGTTTCTTCGCTTGAGCTTTCTGACGAAGACAGTGTTGAAGCAACAAAGCTTCTTCACATTATAAGCGACTTTGAAAGAATTTCTGACCACGCCGTCAATGTGCTCAGCTCGGCTGAAGAAATTGAAGATAAGAAGCTTGCCTTCTCTGAAAAGGCAAAGGCTGAAATTCTGATACTTGCTGCGGCAGTTGAGGAAATCACTCAGCTTGCATATAAGAGCTTTAAGGAAAACGACCTGAATGCTGCTATGATGGTTGAACCTCTTGAGCAGGTTGTTGACGATTTGAGAGATGTTATCAAGGGTAAGCATATCAAGCGCCTTCAGGAGGGCAGATGCACAATTGAGCTGGGCTTCATTCTTGGTGACTTGCTGACAAATCTTGAAAGAGTTTCAGACCACTGCTCAAATATTGCAGGTCTTGTGCTTGAAATGGAGCATAAGGAAATGGATATTCATAAGTATCTCAGACAAATGAAAAAGTCACCCGAAAGTGACTACAACAAGCTTTATGATGCTTACAGAGAGAAATATCATATAGCTTAAAATACGAATGCGAGTTATTAAATAAGCTTAAAGAGTCTTATGATTTTATTTTGGTATTGACTTTTAATTTAATATTTGATATTATGTGTTCACAAATAATCCAAGGAGGTACGCCAAATGGATATCGTAGCAGATGTATTTGCAAAGATCGAAGAAATCTTCGCTATCGTAATCGACTTCATCAAGGGTCTCTTCGCAACTATTAAGCCCGAAGATGATGGCACAGCAGAAGCATAATTGAATTTTTGTCTGTGAAACAGGAGCCGCAAGGCTTCTGTTTTTTTATGTTGCTTATTTTGTTTATTTGTGATACAATGTTTTCACTATAAAAAGTAAGCCTGTGAAGGAGGATGAATATGAATCCTGTATCAGAAATTTTGGCAATTGTCATGGCCTTTCTTCTGTCAATAACAAGCTCTGTAAATTCCCTTTTCAACGGGGATATCTATCCTTATCAGAGCAATACCCGCACAGTGGGGCTGGAGACCTTTTCAAGAAGTCAGGGCGTTACAACCGACGGTGAAAGCTGGATCTTTTCGGGTAACGGTCAGCTCACAAGAGTGAGTCTTGACGGCGAAACGGTGATTGTCTCCAACAAAAACGCACTGAAAAGCTTTAAAGAATACGGCAGTGACCATATCGGCGGAATAAGCTATTATGACGGCAAGGTTTATGCTTCTGTTGAAGACGGTGAAAATTTTGCTTATCCCATAGTTGCGGTTTATGACGGTGAAACCCTTGAGTTCACAGGCAAATATACTGTGATTTCTACGGACGTACTTTTCAGAGGGTGCCCCTGGGTATGCTGTGACGGCGGAAGGGGAGTTTTCTATGTGGGTAACAGCAGAGACTGCACAGAGCTTTACGCTTTCGACCTTGAAACGATGGAGCTTGTCAGAACAATACCTCTTGAAAGTGAAATAGAAAAAATTCAGGGTGCAGAAATGTATGACGGATTTATGATTGCCGCCACAAACGATTCCACCAGAGCAGTTTATCAGGTTAATATTGAAACAGGCATATACGAAAAAATGTTTGACAGAATAATGTATGAGCCTAAGCTTATAGATAATTTCGGCGGAGAAGGCGAAGGCATAACCGTGCTGGAAATGGAAGACGGAACACTTTTTCATGCTCTTGATTTAGGCGCCTTGTTTATAGATTCAAATCTGCGCCATTATAAACCTATAGAGGAGAAATGATTTATGAACATTATAGTTTCAGGCTGTGGAAAAATCGGCAAAGCAATCATAGCAACCCTTGTTGCTGAGGGACATGATGTTACGGTAATTGATAAAAGCAGTGAAATAATTGACGAAATGACAAATGTTTATGACATCATAGGCGTTTGCGGCAATTCGGCTGACTGTGAAACCCTTGAGGAAGCATCTGTTGAAGAGGCTGAGCTTTTTATATGCACAACTGACTCGGATGAGCTTAATATGCTCTCTTGCTTTCTTGCAAAAAAAATGGGTGCACAGCATACCGTTGCACGAATAAGAAACCCGGAATATAATGACCGCTCTCTCGGCTTTATGCGTCAGCAGCTGGATTTATCCATGTCTGTGAACCCTGAGTTGCTTGTTGCACAGGAGCTTTATAATATTCTTAAGCTGCCCTCTGCGTTCAAGGTGGAATATTTTTCAAGACGTACTCTTGAGGTTATTGAGCTCAGACTTAAAGAGGATTCGCCTCTTTGCGGAAAGAGGCTTTCAAAAATCCGTGAAAAGCAGAATGTGGAATTTCTTATAGGTGCAGTGCTTCGTGCGGGCAACGTTATAATCCCTGACGGTAGCTTTGAGCTTGCTGCAGGAGACGTTATTGCCGTTGCTGCAGCACCCGCTGATATGCAGAAGCTTCTCAAAGGTCTTGGAATACTTAAAAAGCAGGCCAGAAGCATTATGATCCTCGGTGCAAGCAAGACTGCTTATTATCTTTCAAAAATGCTTCTTGCTTCAGGCAACGATGTTAAAATTGTGGAAAAAAGCAGTGAGCGCTGTGAAGAGCTTGCAGAAAAGCTTTCAAAGGCTGTTATTATCCACGGAGACGGCTCGCAGCAGGAGCTTCTTCTTGAAGAGGGACTCCGCTCGCTTGATGCTTTTGTTGCGCTGACAGGCATGGACGAAGAAAACATACTCATATCTATTTTTGCTTCAAATCAGAACGTACCTAAGGTTATATCCAAGATCAACCGTGATGAAATGGCAAAAATGGCTGAAAATCTTGGTCTTGACTGTGTGGTGTCAACTAAATCAATTACATCTGACATTATTCTCAGATATACAAGAGCACTGCAGAATTCACTCGGAAGCAGCATAGAAACTCTTTATAAAATTATGGACGGCAAGGTTGAGGCTCTTGAGTTTAAGGTGCATCCCGATTCAAAGCTTCTTAATGTGCCTATTAAAGACCTTAAAATAAAGCCCGGCATTCTGATTGCCGGCATCATCCACGCGGGCAAAAAGACAATAATTCCCAAGGGCGATGATATGATAAAACAGGGCGACAGAGTTATAATTCTTTCGGCAGAGTACCGTATATCACGACTCTCTGATATTCTGAGGTAAAAATATGAACAGAAGAATGGTTTTATACATGGTGGGAACCGTTATAAAGATTGAGGCTGCTCTGATGCTGCTGCCTCTTGCGGTTTCGGTTGTATATAAAGAAAGCTGCACAAAGGATTTTCTTATTTCGATATTGATTGCGGTTGTAACAGGCTTTGCGCTGACCCTGCTTTCAAAGCCGGGAAGCAAGGTCATTTATGCGAAAGAGGGCTTTGTGATAGTGTCGCTTGCGTGGATTGCTTTATCTGCAATAGGCGCCTTGCCTTTTTATATAAGCAGGGAAATTCCCTCGTATATTGATGCCTTTTTTGAAACGGTCAGTGGCTTTACCACAACGGGTGCTTCAATTCTAAGTGATGTTGAGGCAATGAGCAAGGGTCTTCTCTTCTGGCGAAGCTTCACCCATTGGGTCGGCGGTATGGGCGTACTGGTTTTTGTTATGGCAATCATACCCCGAGTATCTGACAGAACAATACACATTTTAAGAGCAGAGGCTCCGGGACCCATAGTCGGCAAAATAGTGCCAAAAATGAAGCAGACTGCAACTATACTTTACATTATTTATATTGCAATGACTGTCATTCTGTTTGTGTTGCTTCTTGCAGGAGGCATGCCTGTTTTTGACAGCCTGATACACGCCGTGGGTACTGCAGGCACAGGCGGCTTCAGCACAAAGGCAGACAGTATCGGCTCTTATTCACCCTATATTCAGTGGGTTATAACCGGTGCTATGATAGCCTTCGGCATCAACTTTAACCTTTATTATTTTATGCTGATAAAAAGAAATAAATCGGCAATAAAAAACGAAGAGTTTATGACCTATGCGGCAATTGTGATTATAAGCACTGTTATAATTGCTTTCAACATTTCACCTCTTTACAGCACTGTCAGTGAGAGCATAAGACATTCAGCCTTCCAGGTGGCAACCGTAATTTCAACGACGGGCTTTTCAACGGTGGATTTCAACCAGTGGCCCGGTCTTGCAAAGACGATTCTGTTTATACTGATGTTCATTGGCGGTTGTGCAGGCTCAACGGCAGGTGGCTTAAAGGTGTCAAGAATAGTGTTGCTCATAAAAACTATCAAGAGAGAGCTGAAAAGACTTATACACCCCAGAGCGGTTGATGTTGTGCGTCTTGACGGCAAAAAGGTGGCTGAAACAACATTGACTTCACTTCATTCTTATTTTGCCATTTATGCTGCGCTGTTTGCACTTGTGGTTATATTGCTCGGTCTTGACAGCTTCGACCTTGAAACAAATGTCACTGCGGCAGCCGCATGTTTTAATAATATCGGCCCCGGCCTTGGTGCTGCAGGTCCTGCAGCAAGTTATGCGCTGTTTTCACCATTTTCAAAGGTGATTCTGTCGCTGACAATGCTTCTCGGCAGACTTGAAATTATGCCTCTCGTGCTGACATTCTCACCGTCAACCTGGATGAAGAAATAAAATCAGAATAAAAAACTACCCGTGAAGAGAAATCTTCTTCGGGTAGTGATTTTTTATTTGCCCTGCATCATTTCAAGGTGAAGCTTTATTGCGTTGAAGCTTTCTTCGGAAATAATGTGCTCGATTTTGCAGGCATCTTCAATTGCAGTGCTTTTATCAACACCAAGACGGATAAGACACTCGCTGAGCACTGTGTGTCTGTTGAAAAGCTTTTCGGCAATTTCTTTTCCGGGAGGCAGCAAAACGATATTGCCGTCACCGAGGACTTCAATGTAACCGTTTTCTCTAAGGTTTTTCATAGCAACACTTACACTGGGCTTTGAATATCCAAGCTCGTTTGCAATATCCACCGAGCGTACACTGCCGCCTTTGGCAGAGAGAATGTATATTGTTTCCAGATAATTTTCTGCAGATTGTTGTATCTTCATTTATTTTCTCCTAAAATGTTGTGTGGCTATTATATCATAGCCTGTGATTATTTTCAAGGGCATTAATCTATAACGGAATTCAGCCAGACGTTTTTTCTGACCAGGATGTAGCTGAGTATACACTTGAAAATATCTGTGCTGAGCACGGAGATATAAAGATAAACTATATAAAGGTCGGTGAAACGGCTGAGAATAAAGGCAAGCGGAATGTTTATAAGCCAGACAAAGCCACAGTCAAAAATAAAGGTCATCAGGGTTTTTCCGCCTGAGCGCAGGGTGAAATAGCCTGCGTTGGTGCCTGCAAGAAAAGGCATAAAGACGGAGGAAACCATTATCAGTGTTGTGGCAAGGGAACGCACATCCTCTTCAGTGTTATATATTTTCGGAAAAATGCCGGAAAAGGATGCCATGACAACTGCGATGAATATAACTGAAACCATAGAGAAGGTGAAAAGCTTAGGCGCGGCAAATTTTGCCTGCTTTTCTTCGCCTGCTCCCAGCATCTGGCTGAGGATGATGCCTGTGGCATGACCGAAAGCAATAAATGAAACATTGAAAACATTTGTCAGGGTGGAAACTATATTTATTGCAGCCACAACATTCAGCCCGCGTACGGAGTAACACTGATTAAGAACGGCAATGCCTGCTGCCCACAGTGTTTCATTAAGCAGAAGCGGCATAGTTACAAGGGTCATTTTCCATATCTGAGATTTTGTAATTGTAAATCTGGTGAAAAGTCCCGGGATAAATTCATATTTTCTGCGGCGGACATGAGCGCTTATAACCAGAATTGCAAGCTCCACAAATCTTGAAATTACAGTTGCAACGGCTGCGCCTTCTATGCCCAGCTCAGGGAAGCCGAATTTGCCGAAAATAAGAAGATAGTTGAAAATCAGGTTAACCAGAACGGCGGTGACAGTTGAAACAAGGGGAGTGATTCGGTCACTTGTTTCTCTCATGGTGCTGGCATATGCCTGAGATAAAGCAAAGGGGAATATGCCCACTAGCATAATTCTGAGATAGCTTTTGCTGTATGCCATAACGGCAGCAATGTCTTCGGGTGTGCCTTCACCTTTAAGATAGGCTGAAATAAGAAATTCGCCCATAAAGCTGAAAACCAAGGTGCTGATAAAAGCTATAATAACGCCGATGACAATTTTATACTGCAGAGTGGAGCGCATGCCGTCTTTATCTTTTTTGCCGAAAAACTGAGCTGTGAAAATTCCTGCACCTGACATGGCGCCGAAGACGCAAAGACCGAAGATAAATATCAGCTGATTGACAATGGAAACACCTGTCATCTGCAGTGTGCCCACTCTGCCCACCATAATGTTGTCGAGCATGCTGACAAAGTTTGTGATGCCGTTCTGAATCATTATGGGAATTGCAATGCGCACCATTCTTTTATAATATGGCAAACATGAATTGAAATATTCTTTTATTTGCATAGGGGATGCTCCTTTATGTAGCAAAAAAATTCGGCAATACAGATGTATCACCGAATTTATGTAATTTTCTCAAAATCAGAAGGGGAGGCTGCCGTTGCCGAGAACTCTTGAAAGGAACTGATCAACAAAACCTCTTATGCTTCTGAGGAAATCATCAAGAGCATTGAGAAGCTTTGTGATTGTTGCTGTGAAGCCTTCGACTGCGTCTGTTGCATCATCAACCTCAGCCTGGTTGTCACCGATAGCCTTTTCAACAAAATCGCCGAGAACTTCTTCTGTTGACTGTGATGAAGGAATTTCCTGAGTTGTGATGGGTTCAGCAACATTTGAACCTTCTGCAGCGCTTACGCCAACAACCATTGAGAAGCAAAGAATCAATGCCATTAATGCGATAGAAAACTTTTTCATTTTTATTTACTCCTTTGTAAATTAGTTTAACTAATTATATCAAAAATAAACAGAATATGCAACAGGTAAAAGGAAATTTAATATTATAAAATATTGCTTAATCAAAAATATACATAAATTCCGGAACTGATGCAAAAACAGCAGTCCCGGTATTTTAACTGCAAAGGGCACAGGCAAAAACCGGCTTGTCGCGGAAAGAAAAACAATGTCTGCCTCACTTTCACCGGCTTCCTTTGCAGGAAAACTAAAGGCGACACAAAAGGTTAAAGGACATTTTGTCGCCTTACATTCTATTCTATGCAGAAAAAGCCTTATTGACATAGAGGGATTTTATGGGATATAATAAAAAGACAGCCACATTAAGATTAAAAGCTTTTTTATAATCGTATAAAGACAAAGAAAGGAAAAATATTATGAAAAAAACAGTTGGAATTCTTTTTGCAGATTCAATGGAGTACGGTCCTTTTCTTCAATGGGCGCAGGAGCACGGTGCTGTGCAGACTCTCAGAAGAGGTAACCACAGCTGCAGTGTGACACTTGAAAAAGACGGAAAATTCCTTGAGGTTATCGGTGTCAGATGTGGCATAGGCAAGACAAACGCAGCCTCAGCCACAGCTTTTCTTATAAGTGACGATAAGGCTGACTATATTCTTAATGCAGGTCTTTCAGGTGCAGTGCAGAAGCTTAAAAGAGAAGATATGATAGCAGCCGAAAGCTATGTTGAATGTGACTTTGACCTGACAGCAATAGGCTATGAGTTGGGTGTCAAGGCAGATTCTCAGAAGTATATTTATCATTCTGATGAAAAGCTCCTTTCCTATGCTCTGATGAGTGAGGGCATTATCAAGGCAAAAACCGGCACAGGCGATATCTTCCTGACAGACAAGGCAAGAAAGAATCTTTATAAAGAAACCTTCGGCATTCATTCCTTTGATATGGAAACTGCTGCTATTGCAACCGTCTGCGATAAATGCGGGGTACCTATGCTGTCGCTGAGAAAAATCAGTGACGATGCAGATGACTGCTCAGTTGAGGATTATCGCGAAATGAACGAAAGACAGGAAAGCTGTCTGACAGAGCTTCTTGTTAATATTCTGACAAGAATATTGGATGACATGTAAAAAAATACGAAAAAAAGGGAAAAATATGCAAAAAAATCCGAGTTTAATTCTTTGAAGCTATTGAAAAAGGGAAAATTTAATAGTATAATGATAGATGATTATTAATATAGCGAGTTTTCGACCTTTTTTCGGAAAAAACCAAAAAACTGACGGCTTTATTTCCAGTTACGGTCAACAAAGAAAGAAACGGAGAGGTTAATTTTGAAAGCAGATTTACATTGTCATACCAAACTTTCAGATGGCACTTTAGGTATTGATGATATCATTATCCTTGCAAAAAATAGTGGTGTCACAACACTTGCCATTACAGACCATGACTGTCTGGCAGGTACTGTCAGAGCGGCTATTATAGGCGAAAGACACGGTATAAATGTTATACCGGCTGTTGAATTTTCTGCAACAGACAGCAAGAGAGGTGCCAAGGCACACATTCTCTGCTATCTGCCGGATAAGCCTGAAAGACTTGAAGGTCTTTGCAAGAGCAATTCCGAAAAGAGAAAAAGAGCAGGCAGAATAATGATTGCCAAGGTAACCTCTAAATTTCCCGTCAGTGCCGAGCTTATAATGAAATGCGCAACAGGCTCAACGAATATTTATAAACAACATATTATGCAGGCTCTTATGGAGTGCGGCTACACCACAAGCATTTTTGGCGATGTTTTTCAGAAGCTCTTTTCAAAGGAGTCACGCATGAACATCTCCATGAATGTTACATATCCCGAACCTGCAGAGATAATAGAGGCTATACACGAGGCAGGCGGCATAGCAGTGCTTGCTCACCCCGGCTTCTATAACAACTTTGAGCTTCTGGAAGAGCTTATTCCTCTTGGTCTAGACGGCGTTGAGGTCTGGCATCCCGAAAACACACCTGAGCAGCAGGAACTTCTTATGTCAATAGCAAAGAAAAACGACCTGCTTATGACCGGCGGCAGTGATTTCCACGGTGCTTATAACGCTTATCCCATCAGACTCGGAGATTACGGCCCTGACGAGGCAAATGTTGCAAAGCTTATGTCATATAAGGCTAAAAAACGCAGAAAGCAAAAGAGAATGGCAGCTGCAGCTGAAGCACAGCTGTGATTCTCACAGTGGAGAACAGTATGAGTGAAAACGATGTAAAGATTTATGTCAGCAAAAAAGAAATGAATAAAAATGCCGGTGAGTTTTTCGGCAATTTCGAAATTGCTATGGCAAACAGAGCAAACGGCAACATAGATAAGGCAAGAAAGCTCGGTGCCTACCTTGCAACAATTGCACCCACCGATAACGGTGAAGACGGTATATATGTTGACATCAGAAATCATCTTGCACCCAGATACCTTGCCCCTGATATCCTTTATCAGATAAAGGTGCTGCTGGTGTTTGCCTGTGAAACTCTTTTGCAGATAGAAATTCCTATCGAGCTTCTTTCCACAACGGCAATTGCATCTATGTATGATGTTATGGAAAAGGATATGCCCTCGTTTTACAGCAATATAGCTAACGGTGCAGCCTTCACATTCTATTATCTTGCCATACAGAAGGGCGGAGATATTTCACAGAATATAGGTGAGGCCTTTGCTATGCTCTGCTCAGTGAAAAACAAGGAAGGCTTTGTTCTGGCAGGCAAGACTGTCTGGAATATTGCAGTTGACGTTATAGAAAAAGAAATTGAAAAAGCAGGACTTAAAGAAGTATGTCCCGAATAAGTAGTTAAAGCGGACATTTTTGTCCGCTTTCTGTGTATATATTAATAATTCTCCCATATGGGAGGCTGGAGGAAAAACATGAAAGTAAGAGATATTCAGGAAATTTTGAACGCAGAGGTTATT
This sequence comes from Acutalibacteraceae bacterium, assembly GCA_045592465.1. Lineage (GTDB taxonomy): Bacteria > Bacillota > Clostridia > Oscillospirales > Acutalibacteraceae > UBA6857. Next base: position 39,005 of record JAZNUW010000130.1, read on the forward strand.
TGCAGAGCAGACCTTCTGGAAACCGAGGTTCACACTGCCTGCGGAAGTGATATGATGAGCGATGTTCTGGCTTTTGTCAAGGAGCAGGCTGTGCTGCTCACAGGTCTTGTCAATCCTCAGGTGGTGCGCACTGCCGAAATGATGGATATGCATTGCATCGTCTTTGTCAGAGGCAAACGCCCTGACCTTAATATGATTGAAATGGCTGAGGACAGAGATATGACAATGCTCTGCACCGATTATGAAATGTTCACTGCCTGCGGCAAGCTCTACTCAGCGGGACTGAGAGGGGGCAGCGGAAAATAATGAGTGAAAGCATAAAGCTTCATTATGTTGTACCCGGTGATGATTTCACAAGGGCAGGTGCGGCTTCCGGCGATGTGAAACGCACCCTTAAGCAGCTTGGAATTTCATCTGAGGTAATCAGAAATGTGGCAATTGCCATGTATGAAGGTGAAATCAATATGGTTATTCACGCCGGTGGCGGAGAGATAGATGTTGAAATAACAGAAAACGGAATAAGCATGATTCTGGCTGACCATGGCCCCGGCATAGCAAATGTTGAGCTTGCTATGAAGGAAGGCTATTCAACAGCTCCCGATAATATCAGAAATCTCGGCTTCGGGGCAGGTATGGGTCTGCCCAATATAAAAAAATACACCGACACATTCAGAATTGAAACTCAGGTCGGTGTGGGTACAACTCTGTTTTTAGGCGTAAACATAGCCTGATACGGCAGGGTACCATCAGAGAAAATATGAAAGAAGGAGGCAGCTATGTCTATACTTTTTCATTCTGTGCGCCTTGATGCGGATAAATGTCAGGGCTGCACAAACTGCATCAAGCGTTGCCCGACTGAGGCAATCAGAGTAAGAAATAAAAAAGCATATATAATCTCAGACAGATGCATTGACTGCGGTGAATGCATCAGAGTGTGCCCGCACCACGCAAAGTACGCCGTAAGCGAGCATTATAATGAGCTTGTTAAATATAAATACAGAATAGCCCTGCCTGCACCTGCACTTTACGGCCAGTTCAATAACCTTGAAAATGTGGACTATGTGCTTACAGGTCTTAAAAAGATGGGCTTTGACGATGTGGTTGAGGTTTCAAAAGGTGCTGAAATTCTCAGCTCGGCAACAAGAGAAATGTTCAGTAGCGGTGAACTGAAAAAGCCGGTTATTTCTTCGGCATGTCCTGCTGTTGTCAGACTTATAAGAACAAGATTCCCCGATTTGCTGGGCAATCTTCTGCCCACTTGTGCACCTATTGATATTGCAGCAAAAATTGCAAGAGAAAAGGCAAGAAAAGAAACTGATTACAGCGATGAGGAAATAGGTGTGTTTTTCATAACACCCTGTCCTGCAAAAAGAACTGCTATAAGCAATCCTCTGTGCCACGAAAACTATGGCATCAACGGAGCTATTGCAATTAAGGATATTTATCCCGTGCTTGTGCAGACAATGGATAAGCTTGAGGAATCTGAGCTGGAAAGCATAAACGATTCAGGTGTTATCGGTGTCAGCTGGGCAAGCAGCGGCGGTGAGGCTGCAGGTCTTCTTAAAGAAAGATATCTTGCTGCAGACGGCATTGAAAATGTTATCAATGTGCTTGAAGAGCTTGAAAACGAAAAGCTCAACGACCTTGATTTCATTGAACTTAACTGCTGCACAGGCGGATGCGTCGGCGGTGTACATACTGTTGAAAATCCCTATGTTGCCAAGGCAAGACTGCAAAGGCTCAGAAAGTTTATGCCCGTTTCCTGTAACAGCCTTGAGGATTATTTCACCATTGACGACCTAGGCTGGACTAAGGAGCTCACAGCATCACCTGCTATGAAGCTTGCAGATAATGTTATCACTGCCATGAAGATGATGTCACGTCTGAAGGCAATTGAAAGCTCGCTTCCCGGTCTTGACTGCGGAATTTGCGGTGCCCCCAGCTGCAGAGCCCTGGCTGACGATATTGTCAGAGGCTATGCCCAGGAAACTGACTGCGTGCTGCATAACATACGTGTTGGCGGCAAGGATGATTGGCTTCCTGCGCCGTTCAGAGTCAAGGTGCAGAATGAAGAAACAGGAGATAAAGATGAAGGTTAAAGAATTAGCAGAAAAACTCAATATGAAAACACTGACTCAGGGTGATATGGAAAGAGAAGTCACAGGCTGTTACAGCGGCGACCTTCTGTCGTGGGTTATGTCAAAAGCTCAGGAGGGTGATGCGTGGCTGACGGTAATGGGCAACGTAAATGCAGTTGCTGTTGCAGTGCTGACAGACTGTGCCTGCATAGTGCTGACAGAAAATGCTACTCTTGACGACCAGGCAAAGACCAAGGCTGAAATTCAGGGCATTACCTTTTTGCAGAGTGAGAGAAACGCCTATGAGCTTTCAGTGGAAATTTCAAAGCTGTTATGATGAAGCTTTATTATGACCTGCACCTTCATTCCTGTCTGTCACCCTGCGGTGATGACGAAATGACGCCCTATAATCTTGTCAATATGGCTAAGATTTTCGGCTATGATATTATTGCACTGACAGACCATAATTCGTGCCTTAACTGCAGAAGTGCTATGAAAATCGGCGAAGAAATCGGCATAACGGTTGTGCCCGGAATGGAGCTTTGCACAAGCGAAGAAATTCACTGCATATGTCTTTTCCCCGATGCAGAAAGGGCAGAGGCTTTCTCCTCTTTTATAAGAGGTACTCTGCCGAGTGTTAAAAACAGGGAAAAGATTTTCGGTCAGCAGCTTATTATGGATACACAAGACGGAATCCTCGGCAAAGAGGAGCTTCTGCTGACAACGGCAAGCAGCATAAGCATTGATGCCTTGCCTGAGCTTGTGGCAGAATATTCAGGGGTGTGCTATCCTGCACATATTGACAGAAATTCATACAGCATCATTTCATCACTGGGCGATTTCAGCCCTGACCTTAAGGTGAGCTGCTTCGAGCTGACACCGAAGGCAGATGAAAAAGAATATTTTGAAAAATATCCGTCAACTAACGGGAAAAAGGTAATAAGAAGCTCAGATGCCCATTATCTGACAAATATGCGTGAGCCTGAGTTTTATGTTGAATTGCCTGAAAACACGGCGTCTGCACTTATCAGACACCTTAAAGGAGAATTATAATGACAGAAAAAGAAAAAGCGGCAGAATTGTTTCTTGAAGGCTTCAACTGCTCACAGTCGGTCTTCACGGCGTTTTGTCACCGCTTTGATATGGATGAAGACACTGCAAAACGTGTGTCGGCAGGTCTTGGCGGCGGTCTTGGCAGAATGAGAGAGGTCTGCGGAGCTGTCAGCGGTGCCGCTATGGCAATAGGCAGCATCTGTGCTGCAACTGAGGGTAACGACGCCGAAAGCAAAAAGCGCAACTATGAGCTGGTGCGTGAATTTGCTGAAAGATTCACGGCAAAGAATAAAAGCATTATATGCAGAGAGCTCTTGTCTCTGTCTGTGAAAATGGAAGACTCTGCAGCTCCTGAGGGCAGAACGGCAGAGTACTATAAAAAAAGACCCTGCCTTAAGATGGTTGAGGATGCGGCAGAGATAGTTATGCAGCTGATAAACGAAAACGAATAAATAAAAAAGAACGGTCGGCGGATGCTGACCGTTCTTCGTTTGTGATTATAAAATAACAAGAACAGTGAAGATGACTGAAAGCAGGAAGGTTATCGAATACTTTTCAAGATAAGCGCCTGCATAGGTGATTACTGCACCGGGGAAGTAGATTATCTTCTGCAGGATATTGCCTGAGTGATAAACCTTATCCCACATGTTCATTGCATCTTCAATGAGAGGGAATGCGTTGCAGAAAAGTGAAACTGCAAACCAATATGAAACGGCACATGTGATGCCGAGGAAGATGCCTCTGAACTGTAACCAGAGGAGCATCACTGAGGGGATGAGACCGAAGATGAATGCGCCAAGCATAGAGAAGAAAAAGGGTACAAAGCACATAGCAAATGAAGAACGTGCTGTAGGCATCAATTCATGCTCGATGTGGCTTGCCATTTCATCGCGTCTGAGATAACGGTTGTCCTCGACGGGTACCTTTGAGAAACGGCAGACTGCCTGTTCCCACATGCCTCTGACAAGAGCACCGGGAGCTGTTAAATATTTTAAAAAGATATAAAGTCCGGTCATCAGATGCTACCTCCCTTGTCTGCTAAAACTTCCTGAATGGTGAGCTTGCCCTTCTTATATTTCACAACAAGCTCGCTGAGCTCATAGCCGCTGCCTTCAAGAAGACTCTTCATCTCATCATAGATTTCTTCGTTGCCGTTGTATGCAGCGCAAAGAGCATAGAGGTTGCAGCCCTGAACTGTATAAGCACTCTGTGACATAAACGTGTTCATTGTGTCAAGAGCAAGCTTGCCTTCATCCTTAAGAAGATAAGCAATTGCCATTGTGGTCATATATGAAACGTCGCCGTTGGGAAGGTTTTCTTTTGCTTCTTCACAGATTTCAAGCATTTTGTCCGGGTCGGGAGTTTCAAGGTAACGGTAATAGGTTGCCTTAGCTGCGTAAGCGTTGCCGTCTTCTTTGTTGATTTTGATGAGTCTTTTATAAAGCTCGTCAACAAGGTCGCCTTCACCTGCTCTTGCAGCAACTGCACAGTAATTTGCAAGATAAGCCCATTCCATGTTCTTATCGTTCACATCGTCAACCTTTTTGAGCTGTTCAAGCTGGGCGAGAGTGTCAGCTCCGTTGACGCTCATAACCACATATTTATAATACTCAATGAAAACGGGGTCATATGCCTCAATGCCTTCCTCCTCGGTGGGAGTTGTTTCATAAAGGGCATCAAGAGCAGCCATAACCTCTTCGTAGTCATAATCCTGACCGTTCATTACAGGGTCAATGATTTTCACGATAGCATAATAGGTTTGTGTCAGAGATTCGGAATCGCTGAGAGCCTTGGCATATTTTTTATTCCAGGGAAGCTTAAGCTGAGCATCGCTGAAAAATCTCTGGATGAGTGCAGCTGCATCAGTGACATAGCCGGTTTTTCCGTAACCGTCAAGAAGATCCTTGACAGCCTTCATTGAAATGTTTTCATCGGCTGATGCTTCAACATAGCTGTAATAGCCGGTCATACCGGTCATAACCTTGCCTGAACCGTAATTGAGGGCAGAGTCTGAAACTGTGATGAAGGGCTCTGCATAATCTGTGCAGGCAAAAGCAGATGCTAAAAAGACAGCAATCATAACGATAGTCATAATGATACCGCTTGCGCGCATGGGATATTTCTTCATCAGCTCACGGCACTCGTTGCAATAGGGATAATCCTCGCCGAAATCCTCTGAGCAGGGGTTTTCGCCGCAGCATTCGCAGAGTCTGACTTCGGCTTCTTCTTCTGCAGTGTCATCCTCTTCTTCGGTGCCGATGTCATCGAGCTCCTGAATAATTTCCTGCTGTGAAGCATTGTCAAGCTCCTGCTGGAACATATCTCTTATTTCTTCCAGCTCTTTTTCAAGTTCAGTTGTTTCTTCGATATCTTCGGTTACGGGTTCCTCAAGAATTTCATCCTGAGGAAGGTCGTTTGATTCAGCTGCCGCTGTTTCCTCTGAAGATTCCGGAGTCTGAAGTTCATCTCTTTTATTTTCGTCCAAGATAAAAGCCTCCTTAAAGTCAATTTCTATCATTTTAGCATTTCTTTAATCAAAAAGCAACACCTACAGGGCTTTTAATTGTTGCATACAGACTTTAGAATAAATTAAAAGTGTTGTAATACCGTTAAAAATGTGCTATAATAATCTTTACTATATAATGCAGGGAGGTTTGTTCTTGGCATCAAAAGTCAGAATCGGTGAATACACCGATAAATTTATGAAGTACCGTCACCTGTTGCGTGAGCTTGTTATAAAGAAAATTAAACTGCAATACAGAAACTCTGTGCTGGGTGTGTTCTGGACATTTCTGCAGCCGCTGCTGACCATGATTGTGCTGACTATAGTTTTCAGCAATCTTTTCGGCAGAGATTCTGCTGAGGTTGTGAACTATCCTGTTTATCTTCTGTCAGGCCGTCTGCTTTATGAATTTTTCACCCAGAGCACAAAAAAGGCTATGAAATCCATAAGAGGCAGCGCTTCGATTATAAAAAAGGTTTATGTGCCGAAATACATCTACCCTTTGTCGGTGGTGCTTTCCACATTTGTGACCTTCCTTATATCACTTTCAGTGTTGGCGCTTGTTATGATAGTTTTCAATGTTATCGGCAAAGATCCTGTGCCTGTCACACCTTATATTGCCTTTGCAATAGTACCCATTATCATACTTTTTGTTATGTGCCTCGGCATAGGAATGTTCCTTGCAACCCTTGATGTTTTCTTTAAGGATATAGAAAATCTTTATGATGTTTTCACCATGCTGCTTTTCTATGTTACACCCATTGTTTACACCATTGACAAGCTGGGCTTCAGTGAAGGCTCATGGCAGGCTATGATACTCAGACTCAACCCTCTTTGCGGAATAATTGATATGTTCCGTGCGGCGGTGCTTCACAGTGCTGATTTCGCGGCGTATTTCGATTTGTGGAGTCTGGGCTACTGCAGTGCCTTTGCAGTTGGTATACTGCTTCTCGGCACAGGTCTTTTCTATAAGCTTCAGGATAAATTCATACTTCACATTTAAGAAAGGCGGCTGATATTTTGAAAGAATATGCAATAGAAGTCAACCATGTCAGCATGCTTTTCCGTCTTAACCGTGAAAGGGTTGACAGTGCTAAGGAATACTTTATAAGACTGCTGACAAGAAAGCTTCACTACACAGAATTCTGGGCTCTGAAGGATGTTTCCTTCAAGGTTGAAAAGGGTGATAGAGTCGGTGTTATGGGCTTTAACGGCGCAGGCAAGAGTACCCTTCTCAAAACTATAGCGGGAGTGCTCAAGCCAACAATGGGCAGCGTTAAGGTAACCGGTACGGTGGCACCCATGCTCGAGCTCGGAGCAGGCTTTGACCCTAACTATTCAGGCAGAGAAAACGTTTATCTTTACGGCACAACCATGGGCTTTTCAAGGAAGTTCATAGATGAAAAATTCGATGAAATCGTTGAGTTTTCCGAACTTCAGGAATTTATAAACGCCCCCCTCAAGAGCTATTCTTCGGGCATGAAATCAAGACTCGGCTTTGCTATTGCCACGGCTGTGAAGCCAGATGTGCTCATTCTCGATGAGGTGCTCAGTGTAGGCGATGCCGCCTTCAAGGAAAAAAGCGAACAGCGCATACTTGACATGATGGATGACGGCGTAACCGTGTTGTTTGTTTCCCACAGTACGGACAGGGTAAAAAAGCTTTGCAACAAAGCTATAATACTCACACGCGGCCAGGTTGTGGCACACGGTGAGGTTAACGAAATCTGCGATATGTATACCGAAATGGTAAACAGCAAATAAAAGGAGAAACGACTATGACAGCAATTATTACAAAACTTATTTCCTTTATGACGGCGCTTATCTGCACAATAATGCCTTTTGTCGGGTACTCTGCCGAAAGACCTGACGACATTCAGCTTAATGTGGCTATGATTTCTGATATTCATATTGATGAAAGACTGCCCTTAGGTCAGCTGATGCTTGCAACGGGTCTTGAGGATATGTCAAGAAACGCAACTCCCAACGATGCAGTGGTTGTTGCAGGCGACCTTACAAATTACGGAAACGTAGAGGCCGTAGGCGCTTTCTATAATGTTATGAAAAAGCACAGCCCTTATGCTGAATGGGTTATTGCTCCCGGCAACCATGACATAGGTCATGTTGAAGATTTCACTCACGATGAGGCAAGACAGTGGCTTATTGATTATTACAACGAATATACCGGTGAAGAAACCGAAAAGATATATTACAGCAAGGATGTCAAAGGCTATACATTCATCGTTCTTTGCGACGAAAGTGAGGACAACTGGGATTCCTGCGACATATATGATGAACAGATAGCTTTCCTTGACAACGAGCTTGCAAGAGGTACCGCAGAGGGTAAGCCTGTGTTTGTAATCTGCCACTGGCCTGTTGAAGGCACAAACGGTCAACCTATAATCTATGAAGACAGCGGACTTGACGGTGAGTTTTCACAGAAGGTTCAGGCAACTCTTGAAAAGTACGAAAACGTTTTTCTTATCAGCGGACATATGCACGCAGGCATCAACGGTGCACTTGTCAAGGAGGCCTTCGGCTTCTCATGTGTTGAAACTATAAACGGTGTTACATATGTCAACCTTCCCACCTATGACCTTGTCAACCGCTACGGCATTCCCTGGAACGGAATGGGTATGCAGATGGAGGTTTATGAAGACGAGGTTGTTTTCAGAGCAAGACGCTATCTCGTTTCAAGATGGTACGCTTTCCACGAATTTGAAATTCCATTGGTGTGAATAAAAATAACAGGGCTGTCAGACTGACAGCCCTGTTGTGTTGTGGGATATGACCTATAAAGTGATACAATAGACCTGAATTTAACGAAGGGGTGCGAATGTGGTTTTAGATCAGAGGTATCGTTAAATATTATGTTTCCTCTTTTAAAATCAAAATATCACCTTCAGCTTCAGCTCCACTAATCAACTCAACCGAAATACCAATAGGAAGTTCTTCAATCGGTTCCATATATTCCCAACATCTGGTAGGCATTTCAATCCCGACTATTTTAAACTCATTTTCGTTTATATCAAATAAACAATCCCCTATTTTTAGATTGGTATTTTTATTCGGTTTTAAAGTATAAACAATTCCTCTTCCCGTTAAATTAAATCGATCAATTATTTTAAAACTATGAGACATAAATATATAACCTTTCTTAATTGCCTTTGTTATAATCCTCGCATGCCACCAAAAATACAGTTTTCTGCTTTACACT